>JAGUZZ010000252.1:0-2647 GCA_020060525.1 bacterium
CGACGCGCCGCGGATCGAATTCCGCGGCGCGGCCCGCAGCGTGGGCGGATCGTGCCTCGTCGTGACGGCCGGCGGCGTCCGCTTCGCCGTCGATTGCGGATCGCTCGGAGAGGAGGGGGGCGGGGAGCTTCCGGATCTGCCCGATTCCCTCGCCTTCGTCATCCTGACGCACGCGCACACCGATCACTGCGGGCTCCTCCCCAGGCTCTTCGAGGCCGGCTTCGAGGGCCCCGTCTACTGCACGGGCGCGACGGCGCGTCTCGCGCCGATCATGCTCGGCATGATCCGGGGAATCTCGCGCGCCTCGGTCGCGCGGGCCGCGTTCGACCGGACGATCGCCGGATTCTCGGAAGTGCCGTTCGGACGCGAGGCCGCTCACGGCGGGGTGCGGTTCCGGTTCCGGCGCGCCGAGCATCTGCTCGGCGCCGCGTCCGTCGAGCTGTGGCTGCCGGCCGGCGACGACACGGTGCTGCTCGTCGTTTCGGGCGACATCGGCGGCGGCAACAGCCTGCTCGTTCCTCCGGCCGAGATACCGGCGCGGGCCGACTACGTCGTCATGGAGTCGACGTACGGAGGCGTTGTCCGCGCGGAGGCGGGGGGCTCCGCGCCGGGGCGCGAAAAATTCGCGCGAGCCGTCGGCGAGGCGCTCGAGGCGGGAGGGGACGTCCTTATTCCAGCGTTCACCCTCGGACGGACGCAGGAGGTCATGGCGGTCATCGACCGGTACCAGCGCGCGGGGGTCATACCGCCCGAGTCCGAGGTCTACGTGTACAGCCCGACCGCCCACAAGATAACGGCCGTGTACCGGACGCTCCGGGAGGAGCTCTCGGAAGAGGCGCGGAACATGTATCCGGGCGAGCCGCTCCGCTTTCCGTCCCTGCGGGAGGTGCGCAGCCGCACCTCGATGAAGGTGCACGATCGCCGCCATGTCCCCGCCGTATTCGTCACCTCGAGCGGCGACCTCTCGCACGCGAACTCGCCGCGCCATCTCATGCGGATGTTCGGGGACCGCGGGAATCTCCTCTGCATCATCGGCTGGCAGCCCCCCGGCTCGCTCGGGGCGCGGCTCCTCGCCGGGGAGAGCCCCGTTCTCGTCCGGTACCGCGAAGGGAACGAGAACCTCGAGGAATGGATCGTTCCGGCGCTTTCCGTCGAGTCCTCCGCCGCGTTTTCGGGGCACGCCGACGCCGCGGGCCTGCTCGGCTGGATCTCGGCCGTGCGCGGGACGCGGAAGGTGTTCCTCGTCCACGGCGAGGAGCGGAACGCGAAGGCGCTCGCGAAATCGATCCGCGAGACGCTCGGGACTGACGTCGAGATTCCCGAGCGGGGGGCCGTGCGCGAGCTCGTCCCCGTGCGCGGGTCATAGGACAGTGGGGGCCGCATGAAACGCTACGTCTTCCGCCGGCTTCTTCGCGTCGTTCCGATCGTGCTGCTCGTCTCCGTCGCGACGTTCGCGCTGCTCCATCTCGCGCCCGGCGGTCCGGCGGCGGTCATGTCCGGAGGCCGCGGCGTTTCGGACGCGGATCTCGCGCGGATCGAACGCGGTCTCGGGCTCGACCGGCCGCTTCCGGTTCAGTACCTCCAGTGGCTGCGCCGCGTCTTTCTCGGATTCGATTTCGGGACGAGCTACGCGACGGGGGAGCCCGTATCGCGAATGATCCTCGCGCGCGCGGGCGCGACCCTCGAGCTCATGGGAGCGGCGTTCGCCCTCGCCTTCGTCGTCGCGCTCGCGGCGGGCGCCGCCTCGGCGTCGCGGCGGGGAGGCTTCGTCGACGATCTTTTATCGGCGCTCTCCGCGGCGGGCATGTCGATGCCCGTCTTCTGGCTCGGGATCGTCGCGATCTACGTCTTCTCGGTCCGGCTCGGCGTTCTTCCGAGCGGCGGCCGAGAGACGATCGGGGCGGCGGGCGCCGCCGACCGCCTGCGGCACCTCGCGCTCCCGGCGGTCGTTCTCGCCTCGGGCTTCGCCGCCTCCTGGAGCCGCTACGTGCGGGCGCAGCTCCTCGAGGTCATGAGCGGCGAGTTCGTCCGCACCGCCCGCGCCAAGGGGCTCGGCGAAGGGACCGTCCTCTGGAAGCACGCCCTGCGGCCGTCGCTTCTGCCGGCGCTCACCGTGATGGTGCTCCATCTGCCCGCGCTCTTCACGGGAGCGGTGATCACGGAGACCGTCTTCTCGTGGCCGGGAATGGGCAGGCTCTTCTACGAGGGGCTCGCGCGCCACGATTACCCGCGCGTGCTCGGCGTCGTCGTCGTCGCCTCCTTTCTCGTCATCCTCGCGAACCTGCTCGGCGACGTCCTCAACGCGGCGGTGGATCCGAGGATATCGCTCGATCGCGGCGGCGTGCGCGCTGCGGAGCGTCCGGCGGCGCCGGGAAGGGGCGTATCATGAGCGCGCGTTTTCTCGCCTACCGGCCCGCGGCCTACTCGCTCGTCCTTCTCTCGCTCGTGCTCGCGATCTCGCTCGGCGCGCCGCTCTTCGCGCCGCACGGGCGCGACGATATCGATCTCGATCGGGTGCTCGCCGCGCCCTCCGCGGAGCATCCTCTCGGCACCGACGAGCTCGGGCGGGACACCCTGACGCGGGTCATCCACGCGGGCCGCTACAGTCTCCTCGTCGCCTTCGCGGCCGTCGCGATCGCGGCGGCGA
>JAGUZZ010000027.1:0-6972 GCA_020060525.1 bacterium
GAGGCGCTCGACGGCCTCGCCGAGCTCGGGGAGGCCGAACGGCTGCCGGGAGAGCTTCGCCGGCAGCAGGGCGAGGCGGTTCCGGTCCGCGACGATGTAGACGGTCGAGCGATCGGGTCCGCCGGTGATCGCGGCCCGGTGGACCGCGGCGTCGGCGCCGAGCGAAAGGAGCTGCTGTTTCATGATGTTCGCGGCTGGAGCCGGCACGCCGTCCACCCGCACCACGACGATCTCCGTCTTGCCGGCGATGACGTCGACGCCGTACGGGTCGACGCCGGCTTCCGCGAAGTAGCGCTCGACGGTTCCCCGGTCGCGCGCGGTGATGAGTCGGAGGGGATAGCGCATGGACTGCATCGTTCCGGTTATGCGTTCGGTTCGGGGCGCGCCGGGCGGCCGTCACCCGGCGGCGTTTTTCGAGCCGTCGTCGAGCGGCGGCGCGTCGCCGTTGACGTCGGCGACGCGTTTCTGCGGCGGCAGGGCTCCCTCGCTGAGGAGGATGCGGATCTCGTCGCCGTCGAGGGTCTCGCGCTCGAGAAGCGCCTTGGCGACCGTGTGGAGATCGCCGATGTGCTCGGTGAGGATCGTGCGCGCGCGCTCGTAACATTCCTTTATGATCCGGCGCACCTCGTCGTCGATCTCGCGCGACGTCTGCTCGCTGAAATCGCGCCTGACGGCGATCTCCTTTCCGAGAAACACCTGCTCCTCGTGGTCGCCGTACGAGATCGGCCCCATCCGCTCGCTCATGCCCCAATTCATGACCATGCTGCGCACGCGCGCCGAGGAGTGCTTGATGTCCCCGTAGGCGCCGGTGCTGACGAGATTGAAGATGATCTCCTCGGCGACGCGGCCGCCGAGCGACATCGTCACCTCGTCGATGAGGTATTCGCGCGAGAGGTAGTTCCGGTCGTCGGCGGGGAGGAACCACGTTCCGCCGCCCGTCCGTCCGCGCGGGATGATGGTGACCTTGTGAAGCGGATCGGCGTGCTTGAGATAGAGGCTCACCACGGCGTGGCCGGCCTCGTGGTACGCGCCCATGCGCTTCTCGTCTTCCTTGATGATGCGGCTCTTCCGCTCGGGACCGAGGATGACCTTGTCCTTGGCCTCGTCGAAATCCTCCATGAGGACCTTGTCGCGGTTGAGGCGCGCGGCCAGCAGCGCCGCTTCGTTGACCGTGTTCGCGATGTCCGCGCCGGAGAAGCCGGGCGTCCCGCGGGCGAGCGTCTCGAGATCGACGTCCGCCGCGAGCGGCACCTTCCGCGTGTGCACCTTGAAGATGCCGAGGCGTCCGCGCAGGTCGGGCATGTCGACGACGATCCGCCGGTCGAAACGTCCGGGCCGCAGAAGAGCCGGGTCGAGCACGTCGGGCCTGTTCGTGGCGGCGAGCAGGATCACGCCCTCGTTCGTCTCGAAGCCGTCCATCTCGACGAGGAGCTGGTTCAGCGTCTGCTCGCGCTCGTCGTGCCCGCCCCCGAGCCCCGCGCCGCGGTGCCTTCCGACGGCGTCGAGCTCGTCGATGAAGAGGATGCAAGGCGCGTGCTTCTTTCCCTTGTCGAAGAGATCGCGGACGCGGCTCGCGCCGACGCCGACGAACATCTCGACGAAATCCGATCCGCTCATGCTGAAGAACGGCACGCCCGCCTCGCCCGCGACCGCTTTCGCGAGGAGCGTCTTGCCGGTGCCCGGAGGCCCGAGGAGAATGACCCCCTTCGGGATCCGTCCGCCGAGCCGCTGGAACTTCTTGGGCTCGCGGAGAAACTCGATGATCTCTCCGAGCTCCTCCTTGGCCTCGTCCGCGCCCGCGACGTCGGCGAACGTGACGCGGGGGAGGCTGCCGTCGATCATCTTCGCCTTGCTCTTGCCGAAGCTGAACGCCTTGTTTCCGCCCGCCTGCATCTGGCGCATGAGGATGATCCAGAGAAAGACGAGCGCGAGTATGGGAAGCGCGGTCGCGAGGGCCTTCATCCAGAAGCTGCCGCCCGGGAACTCCGCTTCGATCTGCGCGTCGGGGTTCTTCGCCCAGATCGCGGTCGGCAGATCCTTGTCCTCGGCCGGCAGGATGACGCGGAAGCTCGAAATCACCGCCTCGTTGTTCCCCATCGGAAGGGTGATCTCCGTCGCGAGCTTGCCGCGGACCTCGAGCCCCTTGATCTTGATCCGCGCCACGTTCCCCTTCTCGATCTGCCGCATGAACTGCGTGTACGTGAGGGTCCACTCGCGTTCCTTGTTCGAGTTGAAGAGGAGGAACGCCATGAACGTGATGATGATCAGCATGATCCAGAGGGCCATGGAGCGCGATTGGCGCTGCGGTCCGGGCAGGGGAACCCCCGGCGGCCACTTCTTCGGGGTCGGCGGCTCCCGGCGGGGTTTGCTCGTTTTGGGATCGTCCGTCATGGCGCACCCTTTTCGCTTCTACAGAACATACGTAATGGAGGCCGATTTGTCCATATCGCGGTTCACGATTCGAGGCGGTTCCGGCGGGGGGCGCTTTCGCCTGCCGCGTTCCGCTGACGAGCCGGCGCGGCGAGGCTTTCGGACTCCCCGTTTCCCCGCTCCGCCTCCACGGAGGCGTCCGAGGCCGCCGCCGCGTCCCCGGCGGCGACGGGAACGAGCTCGGCGATGTGGGAGAGGTTGCGGTAGCGTTCCATGAAGTCGAGCCCGTAGCCGACGACGAAGACGTCCGGCACGCGGAAGCCGACGTAGTGGACGTCGACGGCGATCTCCCGGCAGGACGGCTTGTCGAGGAGCGTGCAGACGCGCAGGCTCCGCACCTCTCGTCCGAGGAGCAGCTCCTCGAGGACCGAGAGGGTATGGCCCGTGTCGACGATGCCGTCGATGACGATGACGTCGCGGCCGGCGACGCTTCGCGCCATGTCGTTCAGGATCTCGATGCGCTCGCTCCGCTCGAATCCGGAGCCGTAGCTCCTGACGGCGATGAAGTCGATTTCGTGGGGGATCGTGAGGTGGCGGACGAGATCGGCGAGAAAAATAAAGCCTCCCTTGAGGAGGCTTATGAAAACGGGGGTCCGGCCCGCGTAGTCCGTCGAGATCTCGCTCGCGAGCTCGCGGACCCGGGTCTCGATCTCATCCCGGGAGATGAGCACTCGTCCGAGATGAACGGGATTTCCGGCGCCTTCCGATATCATTTCGTTTTCCTGCCCTCATCACGGAAGTGTATCACAGCCGGTCTTCCCGGCGCATCAAAATCCTCGCCGGAGCGAAGAAAGTTTTATGCGTACCGCTTCTCCGCTCCCCGCGGCCACGCGCGTGCGCTCGTCCGTCGCCACGCCGGGGACCCAGAACGGCCCGTTTTCGTCCTCGAAGACGGGCAGCGCGTCCCGCCGCGAGCACGGAATCTTGCGGTCGATCATGAGATCGCTGAGCTTTTTGCTCCCCCTCATGCCGAAAGGGGTCATGCGGTCTCCCGGCCGCCGCGGGCGCACGACGAGCGGAAAGCGGAGCGACGAGAACGTCGCCTGCCGCGGCCCGGCGCGAAGCGCCGTCCCCGGGAGGGCCCTCTCGACGAGCACCGAGAGGTTCCACGCGGGGAGCAGATGCCTTCCCGATCCCCGGATGACGGCCGCGGGCCGCGGCTCTCGCCGCGTCGCCCGCCTGAAGAGCAGATCCCGCTGCTCGCGGACCACCTCGGCGCCGTGCGGGAGGGGCAGTCGCCGCCCCGAGCGGCCCGTTCTCGCGAGCCGCTTCACGGCGTCGTAGTGCTTTTTCTCGACGTCGCTCGCCACGCCGAGACGCTCGCGGAGGACGATGTCGACGAGGAGGTAGAGCCCGAAATCGTCGAGCCTTCCGATCTTCCCGAGCGGCACGCGGACGGCGCCGCTTCCCGCGGCGCGGGGGATGACGGCGCGCACGGGCTTCTCGATCGCGTCGCGGACCTCGGCGAGGTTGTCGGCGAGGCGCAGCAGCGCGACGTCGATCGCGGGGTTGAACCGGCCGCGCAGGAGCGGCAGAAGCACGCGGCGGACGCGGTTGCGGAGCATCGCCGTATCCCGGTTGCTCGGATCGATCGCGTAGCGGACGCCTCCGCGCCGAAGAAACGTCCGCAGCTCTTCCCGTCCGCACCCGAGAAGCGGCCGGATGAAGACGCCGCGCCGGGAAGGCATGCCCGCGAGTCCGCGGAAGCCCGATCCGCGGATGATATTCTGGAGGATCGTCTCGATCTGGTCGTCGCGCGTGTGCCCGAGAGCGACGGCCGAGGCGTTCCACGAGGCGGCGCACTCCTCGAGAAAGCGGTGGCGGAGGACCCGCGCCGATTCCTCCATCCCTTTGCGCAGCCTCCGCGACTCGGCCGGAACGTCCGCCGATCCGCCCATGAAGGGGAGACCGAGGGCGCGCGCGCGCCGCTCGACGAGGACGCGTTCGCGGCCGGTTTCGGGTCTGATCTTGTGATCGAAGTGAGCGACGGCGAGCTCGAAGGCGCCGTCTCGGGAGAGCCGGCCGAGGATTTCGAGGAGCGCCATCGAGTCGGGGCCGCCGGATACCGCCGCAATGACCCGCGTTCCCGGCGCGCAAAGGCCCCGGGAGCTCATCCACTCCCTGACCGCGTCAATACAGCGCATATCGTGGCGGATGTCGAGCCGCGGAAGGCGACGGCCGCGAAAAAAATCTGGTGGCGGTGCAGGGACTCGAACCCCGGACACAGAGATTATGATTCTCCTGCTCTACCAGCTGAGCTACACCGCCACAGCCGTAGAATAGTAGGAAGCAGGACGGGTCGATGTCAAGGGAAAAGCTCGGAAGTGCCGTTCGGACAAGCCTCTTGCGCGCCGTCCGCCGTTCTGCTATAGATAAGAAGCTGTTTTTTCGACCGAACGGGAGGAGCCCGCAGCATGCGCATGTACAGCCCGGCGGACGCCGACGCTGGCGTTCTCGAGGGCAAAACGATAGCGATCGCGGGCTACGGCAACCAGGGCCGTCCGCAGGCGCTCAATCTGCGGGACTCGGGATGCCGCGTGATCGTCGGCGCCCGGAGCGGCCGGGAGGGCTGGAAACGGGCCCGCGCGGACGGCTTCGAGGTCCTGCCGGTCGCCGAGGCGGCTCGAAGGGCCGATATCCTCATGATGCTCCTGCCGGACGAGGTTCAGGGGGACGTTTTCCGGGACGAGATCTCGGGCGCCTTGCGGGCCGGCGCGGCGATCTGCTTCGCCCACGGCTTCGCCGTCGCGTTCGGCGAGATCGACGACACGGATCACGACGTCATACTCGTGGCCCCGAAGGCGCAGGGAGGAAGGCTCCGGGAGGCGTTCGTCTCCGGCGGCGGGGTGCCGTGTCTCGTCGGCGTCGCGCGCGACGGGACGGGCCGCGCGCTCGCGCTCGCCCTCGGCGTCGCTCTCGCTCTCGGCTGCCTTCGAGAGGGGGCGTACGGGACGACGTTCCGCGAGGAAGCGGTGAGCGATCTCTTCGGCGAGCAGGCCGTCCTCTGCGGCGGGGTGCCGGCGATCGCGAAACGGGCGTTCGATCTCCTCGTTCGAAAGGGGTACAGCCCCGAGGTCGCGTATTTCGAATGCGTGCAGGAGCTCAAGATCATCGTCGATCTCGTCGCCGAGCGCGGATTCGCGGGGATGCGGGACGTCACGAGCGGCACGGCCGCGTACGGAAGCCTCGCCTTCGGCGAGCGCGTCGTCGGGAGCGAGACGGAAGCGGCGATGGAGAAGCTGTTCGATCGCATCGAGAGCGGCGAGTTCGCCCGGCTCTGGCTCGACGAGAAGCGCGCGGGCGGCGCCGCGTTCCGGCGGCTCCGCGACGAGGAACGAAACCTGGCGGTGGAGAAGGCCGGCGCGGCGATACGCGGCCGGTCGCACGGCGGCGCGGAGCGGTCCGCGCGGACAAAGGAGAGGAACGATGCGTAAGCTGATTCTCGCGGCGGCGATCGCGGCCGCCGCGTTCGCGGCGGGCTGCGGCAAGGACGCGAAACAAGACGACGCCTCCTTCCGCATTCCCGATTCGCTCTTGTCGGAGATCGAGAAATTCCGCCTCACGGTCGACGACTATCACGTCGTCAGAGGCGGCGTCATGGCGAACGCTCAGATCGAGCTCCGCTACCCCGCCGCCGAAGCCAGCCGGTTCATCGCGGTCAAATCGTTCGGGTTCCTGAAGCGCGCCTACGAGGTCGTCTCGAAGGAGATCGGAAGGCCGGCCGCCGGCAAGCTCGTCGTCATCGGCACGGCCGACCTCGACGAATACAAGCTCATGACCCGAAAGGAGTGGTGGTACTACGGCGTCGTCAAGGGCGATACGATCATATTCGAGCCGCTCGACATCATGATCAAGCGGATGATCGCCGAGCCCGGCATCGTTAACCGCGTCGCGCAGGCGGCGGTGAACCGCCGCTCCGGGGGGCGCTCGCCGGCGTGGCTCCGCGAAGCGGTGGCGTCGCGCATCGCGAACGAGGTGGAGATCCTCAAGATCCAGATGCCCGAGTTCGAGCACGAGGGCAGGGTCATGGACCCCTCGCCCGAGCTGATCGAAGAGGCGATCGCCGAGGGCGCCGAGCGCGGCGATTCGCGGGTCGCCTACTACGCGGCGTACCGGATGCTGGAGAACCTCCTCGCGCGGCATTCGATGAACGACGTGCTGTCCTTCTTCGACCGTCTCCGCGAGGGCAAAACGCTGGACGAGGCCTCCGTCGAGGCGTTCGGCGTCTCGTACGCGGCGCTCATCGACGCGATACGGGTCGACCGCTGAGGGGCCGCGCGGCGCGATGGATCTCGTGGAACGGCAGAACGACGTCGTCAGGGTGCGTTTCGCTCCGAGCCCGACTGGGCATCTCCACGTCGGGGGCGCCCGAACGGCTCTCTACAACTACCTCTACGCCCGCAAGAACGGCGGCGTCTTCGTGCTGCGCATCGAGGACACCGACGCGGCGCGTTCGACCCGCGAATCCTATGAAGGGATCCTCCGCGGCATGCGCTGGCTCGGCCTCGAATGGGACGAGGGGCCCGATATCGACGGTCCGTA
>JAGUZZ010000036.1:0-7448 GCA_020060525.1 bacterium
GCGTCGATGACGGTGTTGCCGGTGACCCATACGCCCGCGCCGGGAACCCCCTCGGCCGCGAGCGCGCGGCGGGCTCGCTCCGTCGGGGCGAAATGCAGCTCGGCCACCCTTCCGACGAGCCGGCGGTTCATCTCCTCCGGATAGGGGTTCCAGACCGTGCTCGTGCGCAGGCCGGCCTCGACGTGGGCGACCGGGATCCGCCGGTAGAACGCGAGCAGCGCCGCGGCGAACGCCGACGTCGTGTCCCCCTGAACGATCACCATCTCGGCGGGATCGCGATCGAGCACGGCGTCGAGCCTGCTCATCGTGCGGGTCGCGATCGCCATGAGGGACTGGTTCTCCGTCATGACGTCGAGGTCGTGATCGGGCCGAATGGAGAAGAAGCGGAGCAGCGGATCGCAGAGCTCGCGGTGCTGGGCCGTGAAGCAGATCCGCGCGGCGTACCCGCCCCGGCGGCGCAGCTCATGGATGACGGGAGCGAGCTTTATGACCTCGGGCCGCGTCCCGAAGACGATCATCACCCGCCGCTTCGTTCGTTTCCGATCCACCGGCCGTTCCTTTCAGCGCGCGCCGTCCGCGCCGCTATTTGACCTCGTGCACGGAGTTCCGGCCGCCGAAGCCGTCGGGCTCGGCGACCTCGTTCGCGGGATCGACGATCTTCGTCTTCCCGTCGACGTAGAATTTGTACGGGTATCTCCCCGGTTTGAGAACGAGGGCGGCGCGCCATATCCCGTCCGCGTCCCGCTTCATCGGCGTGGCGGCGGGATCCCAGTTGTTGAACGAGCCGATGAGCGACACCTCCGACGCTTCGGGCAGCTCGAGCGAAAAAGCGACCTGCCGCATGCGCTTCTCGGGGTCTTCGGGCGCCGCTTCCGGAGAGGGATCGGGCGCGAGAAGCCGGTCGAAGCCGTCGATGATCGTTTCGAGCTCGTTCCCGAGCCCCGCGGCCGGATATCCGTTCTCGTCGGTGAGCTCGAAGATGATGCGTCCGGGGGCGCCGCTCCAACAGGCGGCGACGAGTATCGAGTTCGGACCCTTTCGAAGCTCCACGGTTTCCCGCGGAGCGGCGGAGCCAGCCGCCGGTCCTCCCGGGAGCGCCGCAGCGCCGTTGATCCAGATCGAGACGGTATTGGCCGTTTCGATCGACCAGCGGAGCTTCGCGCGAGCGGTCGCGTCGATCGTCGTAGAGAGCAGGACGCAGCTTCCCTCCGCCGCCCCGGGGAGCCGTCCGGGCAGAAGGGCGCCGTCCGCGTCGTACGCGTCGCCCGCGGCTTCGCGCCAGCGCACCCCCGTCGCGCCGCCGGTCGAGAAGCGGCCGAAGAGATCGCGCTGGAAGTCGGGGCCGCGCCGGAACGCCTCCTGGGCGTTCATCGGAGCGAGGTACAGCCAGCGGAGCGGATAGACGAGCGATTCCTCGAAACGCGCGATCGTTCCCGCGTCGAGGGATATCGAAAGGGAGAAGGGATATCGTCCGGGGGAGAGCCGCTCCTTGGGCGACACCGCCACGACGAGATCGGTGCGATCACGCGACGCGCTCGCGAGAAACCGCGCCGGCAGCGCGGGGGTCGTTTCGAGCTCCTTCATGAAAGTTCCTTCGACCGTACCGCGGATGTCGTGGTCGAGCCGGTGGCGCACCGTGACCGCCACGGGGAGCGGCCCTCGACCGAAGCGCCTTCCCTCGGGAAGATCGATCGAGACCCGATAGGGCGGGACGAGCACGACGCTCTCGCGCCGGCGAAGCTCCATGCGCCTCCCCGCGGTTCCGACCTCGAGCGACGCGGAAAGGGGCACGACCCCCGGCTCCTCGAGCGGCGGGAGGGCGAGCGTTCCCGTGAAGCGAAGCGGCGTTCCGGGATCGGCGGACGCCGCCGCGCCCCTCTCCACGACGGTCCAGGCGAGGTCGCCGATCCGGAGGACGGCGTCCGATATCGAAAGGGCTTCGCGCGGGCTTTCGAGAACGGCCGTAAAGGCGACCGGCTCCCCCTTGAGCACGGGATCTTTGGGAAGAGAGAGCGCGAAAGCGATCCCGGTCCCCGCCTCGAGCCGCTCGGCCAGCCTCGCCTTGACGCCGACGAGCTCCGCGAGGGCGACGGGGCACGTCTCCGACACGAGCCGTTTCGTCCGCGGCGACATGCGCCTCCATTTCGCCTCCTCGATCACGCGCCAGCGCTCTTTCGGCTGGGCGAGGAGCGAGGCGAAGCGCTCGATCCTCGACATGAGGCGGTTTATCGTCGCGATCCTCTGCGCGAAGGCTTCGACGTCGAGCGTTCGCGGGGCGAGCGCGCGCCAGAGCGAATCGACGCCCGCCTCGAGCGCGCTCATCTCGCCGGAGACGGCGACCGATTCGCGATCGAGGAGCAGGACGAGGTTCACGAAAGCCGAATAATCGCTCCAGTCCGGAAATAGTCCTCTGCGCCGGGAAGGGTTGCTTCGCCAGAAATCGATCCAAAGGGCTTTCGCCGGATCGTCGGCCGCCGCATCGCCGGAGAGGATGCCGGCGACCGTCTCGCCGAGGGAGCCCCGCGCGCCGGGGACGGTCGAGAGAAGATCGAGAACGACCGGCCGCGCGAGAGGATCGCTCCACATTCCGCTCTCCTCGAACGGGGCCCGTCCGGCCGCTGAGGCCTCCTCGATCCGCGCGGCGAACGAGGAGGAAATCCGCGTGCGCGCCGCGAGCCCGAGAGTCTCGTCCGTCACGAGAGGCAAAAGCTGCGCCGGCGTCTCGATCGGGAGCGGCAGACCGGATCCTCCCATCGGATAGAATCCGTGCCGTTCCGGAACGTAGAAGCTCTGCGTGACCGTCGCCGAGAGACGCCGCGACCACGCGAGATATTCGAGGGCGTCCTCGTACGCGCCCGTTTTCCAGGCGACGAGGTGCAGGCTCCAGAGCTCGGCGCACGCGAGCCCGTTGAGGGCCGGGGAGAGCGGGCCGCCCGAGCCGAGCGATTCGTCCGCGTCTCCCGTCAGGAGACCCGGGCCCGTCAGTCGCGCGGGGGCGAAGAGATCCGTCACGGCGGACTGGATCCGGGGATAGAGGGAGCGCATGAGGTTCGGATCGTCGCCGAGAAGGAGGTACGTCGACACCGCCGTGAGCGGGTAGCGGTCGAGGCTCTCGAGGGGATTGAATCCGCCGGGGGCGGATCCGCCCGGAGCGCGGCCGAGCCGGGCGGCGAGCGCGCCCGCGAGCCTTTCGTCCTGCGGCGCCGCCTCGGCGCGCCCCGGGCCGCACGCGAGGAAGATCGCGAGCAGGAGGGGAACGCAGCGAAGCGCGAAGCGGGAAGGCGATTCCATAATCGTACAATGGATACGCGAACGCGGACGTGCACGTCAAGGGGCAGTTTGTTGTTGACACCCCTTTCGGGGGCATTCTTAAATAGCCCGCGGCGGGTCGCCCGCACGTTCGTGAAATCGTACAGGGGGAGGAGCGCCGGCGATGGAATTTGAAAACGTCCTCATTGAAAAAAAGGGCCGCATCGGCAGGATCGTCATCAACCGTCCGACGAAGCTGAACGCGCTGAGCGTCGCGACCGTCATGGAGCTCATCGAGGCCTTCGCGATCATGAAGAACGACGAGAGCGTCGGCGTCGTCGTGCTGACCGGCGCCGGGGAGAAGTCCTTCGCCGCGGGAGCGGACATCGCGGAGCTTCAGAAGCTCGATCCGCTCGCGGGAAAGGAGTTCGCCGCGCGCGGCCAGGGGCTCACGCTTCTCATGGAGAACCTCGGCAAGCCGGTGATCGCGGCCGTCAACGGCTTCGCCCTCGGGGGCGGATGCGAGCTCGCGATGGCGTGCACGCTCCGGATCGCCGTCGACCGCGCGCGGCTCGGACAGCCGGAGATCAATCTCGGAACGATACCGGGATACGGCGGCACGCAGCGTCTCGCGCGGCTCGTCCCCCGGGGCGTCGCCATGGAGCTCGTGCTCACGGGCCGGGTGCTCACCGCGCAGGAGGCGCTCTCGCTCGGTCTCGTGAACAAGGTGGTTCCCTCGGGCGAGCTCGAGAGCGCGGTCGAGGAGATGGCCGCGATCCTTCTAGCGAGGCCGCCCTTCGCGCTCCGCGCCTGCATGGAGGCTGTCCTTCACGGCACGGAAGTGTCGTTCGAGGAAGGGCTTCGCCTCGAAGGGACGCTCTTCGCGATGACCTGCGGCACGAACGACATGAAAGAGGGGATGACGGCCTTCCTCGAGAAGCGTCAGGCGGTCTTTACGGGGCGCTAGGCCCCGCGGACGGATGGCAGAGCTCTTGCTCGATTCCGTTTGAAATGGGGAACCGCAAGCATTAGTATTACGCAGGCTTACGGGCAAGGCACCGCGGCGTCGCGCGCGCCGGCGCGTAACGCGCGCATTTTCAATAGGATGTGAACGCCCAAAAAGCGCGAGAGTGGCGGAACTGGCAGACGCGCTGGACTTAGGATCCAGTGAGGAAACTCATGGGGGTTCAAATCCCCCCTCTCGCATTGGCCAAAATACGCCGATGTGGTTATTTTCCAACCGGCTTTCAAAGGGGAGAGATGGACGATAGACTGCTGGAAAACGATATACGCGTGGAGCTATCCGACGGCGGGAGCTGCCAGAAGGTCGCTTCCGTCGAGATTACGCGCGCGCGCTTCGAGGACGAGAAGGCGCGCGTTCTGCGGGAGATGACGAAAGAGGTCTCCATCCCCGGGTTCAGGAAGGGGAAGGTGCCCGTCGAGGTCGTCGAGCGCAGATTCGCCGACGAGATCCAGAGCGAGGCGCTGCGGAGCATCCTGCCGCTGGCGTACAGCCACGTGGTGAGCGCGCACGAGCTCGATCCGATCGGCGATCCCGAATTTCAGGACGTGAAGCTCGAGAAGGACGAGCCCCTCGCTTTCAAGGTATGCGTCGAGGTGATGCCGAAGCTCGCGATCGCGGACTACCGGGGCGTCGCGGCGCCGGCGGAGGCGAATCCGGTGACGGACGAAGAGATAGAGGCGGTGCTCGGGAATCTCCGCGAGCGCGCGGCGGATCTCGCGCCGGTCGACCGCGCGTCCGCCGCCGGCGACGTTCTCACGATCGAGTACGCGCCCGTCGGGGCGGACGGCGCGATCGACGAGAAGGAGCGCGCGAAGGACTTTCACGTGCACCTCGGGGCGGGACGGATATTCCCCGCGTTCGAGGAGGCGCTCACCGGCAAGAAGGCGAACGAGTCGGGGCGGGTCGATATCGCGTACCCGGCGGACTTCGAGCCGAAGAGTCTCGCGGGCCGCACCGTCACCTACGAGTTCCTCGTGAACGAGGTGCGCGAACGCCGTCTGCCGGAGCTCGACGACGCGCTCGCCTCCCGGATCGACGAGCGCTTCGCCACGCTCGCGGCGCTCCGCGAGGACGTGCGCGCGCGGCTCGCCGCGGAGAAGGAGAAGGAGGCGCAGCGGCGGCGCGAGGAGAAGGCGATCGATCTCATCATCGAACGCAATCCGTTCGACATCCCGGCCTCGATGCGCGAGCGGTTCAAGAAGGAGCTGTACGCCGAGGACGACGAGCGGCGGAAGGCCGTCGGCGTGGGCCCCGAGGAGGACGCCGGACGCAAGGCCCAGATGGAGGAGTTCTTCGACCGGGTCGCCGAGCGAAATATCAAACGGTATTTCATCATGGATTACATAGCGGAGAAAGAGGGCGTGGAGGTTTCGCGCGAGGAGATCGACGGCGAGCTCGCCGCGATCGCCGCGGAGAACGGGAGACCGGTGGAGGAGCTGCGGAAATACCTCGAGCGCGATCCCGACCGCCTCGCGCACCTTCGGGCGCGGCTTCGCGAGCGGAAGCTGTTTACGATCATTCTCGGGGCCTCGTGAGACGCCCCGCGCAAAGAGAGGACGGTATGAGCACGATCTCCAATTCCGCCTACGTCCCGGTTCCGTACGTCATCGAGACCCGCGGACGGGAAGAGCGCGTGTACGACATCTACTCGCGACTGCTCAAGGACCGGATCATATTCATCGGCACGGCGATCGAGGATACGCTCGCGAACAGCGTCATCGCGCAGCTCCTCTTCCTCGAGGCCGAGGATCCGACCCGCGACATCTTCGTGTACATCAACAGCCCGGGCGGCGTCGTCTCCTCGGGGCTCGCCATCTACGACACGATGCAGTACATCTCCTGCGACGTCTCGACGATATGCATGGGGCAGGCGGCGAGCATGGCGGCCATCCTGCTCGCGGCGGGAAAGCCGGGGAAGCGCACGGCCCTGCCGCACGCGCGGGTGATGATCCATCAGCCGTCGGGCGGATCGCAGGGGCAGGCCACGACCCTCGAGATCTACACGAAGGAGATCGTCACCCTGCGGAACAAGCTCAACGAGATCCTCGCGAGGCACACGCATCAGCCGATCAAGCGGATCGCGAAGGACACCGACCGCGACTTCTTCATGTCGGCGGAAGAGTCGAAGGAATACGGCATTATCGACGCCATTCTGACCTCGAAGAGCGAGCTCAAGCGGACGGAGGGGGCGCCGAAGTAGGCGCGCGGCCCGATTTCATTGCGCATCCGGGTCCGGAAGTTTGTATACTTATGGTGAGAAGCCGGGTGCGCGAAGGAGCGTCATGAAGAAGAAACCGATGGTTCCGAAGGCGATACGCTGCTCGTTCTGCGGCCGGGGGCAGGACGAGGTCGCCAAGCTCGTATCCGGGCCTTCGGTCTACATCTGCAACGAGTGCATCCGCCTGTGCAACGAGATCCTCGAGGAGGAGATGTCGGGCGGAACGGCGTGGGAGATGGAATCGTTCCCGCGCCCCAAGGAGATAAAGGACTTCATCGACCAGTACGTCATCGGGCAGGAGCACGCGAAGGTCGTCCTGTCGGTGGCGGTCTACAACCATTACAAGCGCATCCGCCACGACCGGCGCGCCGACGACGTCGAGATCGACAAGAGCAACATCCTCCTGCTCGGTCCGACGGGCGTCGGCAAGACGCTGCTCGCGCAGACGCTCGCGCGGTTCCTCAAGGTGCCGTTCGCGATCGCGGACGCCACCTGTCTCACCGAGGCGGGGTACGTCGGCGAGGACGTGGAGAACATCCTCGTGCGGCTCCTCCAGAGCGCGGATTACAACCTCGCCGCCACGGAGCGGGGCATCGTCTATATCGACGAGCTCGACAAGATCTCGCGCAAGAGCGAAAGCCCCTCGATCACCCGCGACGTGTCGGGCGAGGGCGTCCAGCAGGCGCTCCTCAAGATCCTCGAAGGGACCGTCGCGAACGTTCCTCCGCAGGGAGGCCGCAAGCACCCCCAGCAGAAGTTCATCGAGGTCAACACGAAGAACATCCTCTTCATCTGCGGCGGCGCCTTCCAGGGGCTCGACGAGATCGTCGAGCGCCGGATCGGCAAGAAGATCATCGGCTTCGGGGCCGAGCGCGGTCCTGCGTACCGGCGGGACACGAGCGAGATCCTCCGTCTCGTCCAGCCGGACGATCTCATCAAATACGGTCTCATACCGGA
>JAGUZZ010000005.1:0-9638 GCA_020060525.1 bacterium
ATCGTGATGATACTCGCGAACCGCTCCCTCTCGGGGCCGCTCAGCATCTGGAACGACCACACCGACGTGATGTCGGTTCGCGATTGCGGCTGGATACAGGTCTTCGCCGACAACGGGCAGGAGCTTTTCGATCACGTGCTCTACGCCTTCCGGGTCGCCGAGGATCCGGCGGTCTCCATCCCCGTCATGATCAACATCGACGGCTTCATCGTGACGCACGTCATCGAGGCGATCGAGTACTGGGACAAGGAGCAGGTCGCGCGGTATCTGCCGGCCTTCAAGCCCGTGAACGTGCTCAACCCCGACGCCCCCGTCACGATCGGCGCCTTCGGCATACCGAACATCTTTTCCGAAACGAAGAAAGCGCAGGACGCGGCGCTCCTCGCCTCGAAGCCCGTCGTCATGAAGGCGTGGGACGAGCTCGCGAAGGTGACGGGCCGTTCGTACAAGCCGGTCGAGACCTACAAGCTCGAAGGGGCCGATACGGCGATCCTCACGATGGGAAGCTTCGGCGAAACCGCGTCGATCGCGGTCGACCGGCTCCGCGCGCAGGGGAAGGCCGTCGGACAGATTCGGCTCCGCCTGTGGCGTCCCTTCCCGTTCGACGAGCTCCGCGAGGCCGTGAAAGGCGTCAAAAAGCTCATCGTCATCGACCGCGCGATCTCCTACGGAGGTCCCGGCGGCCCCGTCGCGAGCGAGATCCGCGCCGCGCTCTATCACGAGAAGCAGCGGCCGACGGTCGTGAACTTCCTCGCGGGATTCGCCGGGCGGGACGTCACGCCCGAGGATTTCATCGCGATGTACGGGAAAACGGAGACGCTCGCCGCGGGCGGCGCTCCGATCCGCCAGGAGGATTATCTCTTCTACGGGGTGAGGGAGTAATGGAATCGCTCAACGTCTACGCCTCGAGGCTCGTCACGAAGCGCGAACACTTCGCCCCGGGACACCGCGCCTGCCAGGGATGCGCGGAGGCGCTCGCCGTGAGACTCGTCGCGAAAGCGCTCGGACAGAACGTCGTCGTCGCCTCCGCGACGGGGTGCATGGAGATCATCTCCACGCCGTTTCCGTTCACGAACTGGCGAGTGCCCTGGATTCACGTCGCGTTCGAAAACGCCGCGGCCGTCGCGACTGGCGCCGAAGGGGCGTATCGCGCGCTCGTGCGGAAGGGCGCGCTTCCCGAGAAGGGGACGGTCTTCCTCGGCATGGGCGGAGACGGCGGGACGAGCGACATCGGACTTCAGGCGCTCTCGGGGGCGTTCGAGCGAGGCCACCGCTTCATCTACGTCTGCTACGACAACGAGGCGTACATGAACACCGGCGTTCAGCGCTCCTCGGGGACGCCGTTCGGCGCGTCGACGACCACCTCGCCGGCGGGGAAGATGAAGGCCGGGCAGGTCACCTGGAAGAAGAACATGCCGGAGATCGCCGCGGCGCACGGCATCCCGTACGTCGCGACCGCCTGCTCGAGCTACCCGTTCGATCTCATGAAAAAGGTCGAGAAGGCGGCGAAGGCCGGCGGCCCCGCCTACCTGCACATCCTCTCCGTCTGCCCGACGGGGTGGGGGCTTCCGAGCGAGAAGGCCATCTGGATCGGCCGTCTCGCCGTCGAGACGGGCGTGTTCCCGCTCTACGAGGTCGAAAAGGGGAGGTACCGGATCACGGTCGACGTGCCCGCGCTGCGGCCGGTCGGCGACTATCTCAAGCCGCAGGGACGGTTTCGCCACCTGACGCCGGAGATCGTCGAACAGATCCAGACGCGCGTCACGGCGGAATGGGAGAAGCTCCGCGCGAAGACGGCGCTCTAGGGCGGCCGCCGCGGCGGAGTCCGGGAGAAAACGGATCATACGGAAAGAACGGGTCATGGAAGCGAGTCGATCGAAACGAAACGGCGCCACGGAAGCGAAGGTCTCGGAGATCGTCGCGAGGTACGGGCACGACAAGAGCTTCGTCATCCCCATCATGCAGGACATCCAGCGCGAGTTCAACTACCTGCCGCGGGAGGCGCTCGACGCCCTTTCCGCGAGCCTCGGCGTGCCGCAGAGCCTCGTGTACCATCTCGCGACCTTCTACCGCGCGTTCAGCCTCACGCCGAAGGGGAAGTATCGCCTGAGCCTGTGTCTCGGCACGGCGTGCCACATGCGCGGCGCCCCGCAGATCGCCGACCACATCACGCGCACGCTCGGCATCGAGTCGGGCGAGACCACGAGCGACGGGGAGTGGAGCTTCGAAACCGTGAACTGTCTCGGCGCCTGCGCGCTCGGACCCATACTCGTCGTCAACGAGGAGTATCACGGGCAAATCACGATCGCCAAGACGAACAAGGTGCTCGCCGCCCTCGGAAAAAAGGTAGAGACTGATGAAGAAGTGTAAATCGGCCGTCGAGCTCGCCTCTCTCCGGGAGAAGCTCGCCGCCGCGCGCGATCCCAAGAAACCGACCATCGTGATCTGCGCCGGCACGGGCTGCCTCGCGTACGGCACGCAGAAGCTCATAGACAACTTCCGCGCCGAGATCGCGAAGCGGAAAATCGAGGGCAAGGTCGACGTCCGCACGAGCGGCTGCCACGGCTTCTGCGAGCGCGGCCCCCTCGTCGTGATACAGCCGAAACAGATATTCTACCAGCACGTCAAGACGGAGGACGCGGGCGAGATCATCGAGAAGACCGTCCTCGGCGACGCCGTCATCGACCGGCTCGTGTACCGCGATCCGGCGACGAAGGAGAAGATCCTCCACGAGCACGACGTGCCCTTCTACAAGAAGCAGATGCGCCTCATCTTCGGCATGAACGGTCAGATCGATCCGCGGAGCATCGACGACTACATCGCGATCGGCGGTTACGCGGGGCTCGCGAAGGCGCTCGCGATGAAGCCCGAGCACATCGTCGACGAGGTCACGAAGGCGAAGCTCCGCGGGCGCGGCGGCGGCGGCTTCATGACGGGCTGGAAGTGGGAATCGACCGCGAAGGCGGAGGGCTCGCCCAAGTACGTCATCTGCAACGCCGACGAGGGAGATCCGGGCGCCTATATGGACCGAAGCCTTCTCGAGGGCAACCCCCACAGCGTCATCGAGGGGATGATCATCGGCGCGTTCGCGATCGGCTCGAGCGACGGGTACATCTACGTCCGCAACGAGTATCCGCTCGCCGTGACGAACGTGGCGGCGGCGATCGAGAGCGCCCGCGCGTACGGGCTCCTCGGCGAGAACGTCCTCGGGAGCGGGTTCAGCTTCGATATCAAGATCAACCGCGGCGGGGGCGCCTTCGTCTGCGGCGAATCCTCCGCCCTCTTCGCCTCCATCGAGGGGCGCGCCGGCGAGCCGCGCCAGAAATACGTGCACGCCACCGACCGGGGGCTTTACGACAAGCCGACCTGCCTCAACAACGTCGAGACGTGGGCCAACGTGCCGCCGATCATCGTCAAGGGCGCCGAATGGTACGCCTCGATCGGCACGCCGGGGAGCACGGGGACGAAGATCTTCTCGCTCGTCGGCAAGATCAACAACACCGGCCTCGTCGAGGTCCCGATGGGGATCACGCTCCGGGAGATCGTCTTCGGGATCGGCGGCGGCATCCCGAAAGGGCGGAAATTCAAGGCGATCCAGACGGGCGGCCCATCCGGCGGCTGCATCCCCGAGAAGCACCTCGACATGCCGGTCGATTTCGACGAGCTCTCGAAGGTGGGCTCCATGATGGGGTCGGGCGGCATGATCGTCATGGACGACCGCACCTGCATGGTCGACGTCGCGAAGTACTTTCTCAAGTTCCTCGAGCAGGAATCCTGCGGCAAATGCACGCCGTGCCGGGAGGGCATCTACCAGATGCGCACCATCCTCGACCGGATCAGCGACGGCGCGGGCGAGGAGAAGGACATCGAGCTTCTCGAATGGATCGGCGCGGGGGTCATCGACGGCTCCCTCTGCGCCCTCGGCGGAACGGCCCCGTTCCCGGTGCTCAGCACGATCAAGTATTTCCGGGACGAGTACCTCGCGCACATCCGGGACAAGAAGTGTCCGGCCGGCGTCTGCAAGAAGCTCATCACCTTCACGGTCTCGGCGGACAACTGCACCGGCTGCACGGCCTGCGCCCGCGTCTGCCCGACGAAGGCGGCCACGGGGGAAAAGAAAAAGGTCCACACGATCGATCAGGCGACGTGCATCAAGTGCGGGGCCTGTTTCGAGGCCTGCAAATTCGACGCGATCGTGATTTCGTAAGGCGGCGGCGGAGCGGTCGACGCGAAGCCCCGGGCAAAGGAAATGACATGGCGGATATGGTGACATTGACGATCGACGGGCGGCGGGTGACCGCGAACGCCGGGACGACGATTCTCGAGGCTGCGCGGGACGCCAACATCGACATCCCGAACCTCTGCAGCAACGAGGAGCTTCATCCATACGGCTCCTGCCGGCTCTGCATGGTCGAGATAACGCACAAGAAGCGGCAGCGCCTCGTCGTCTCGTGCATACACGAGGTCGCCGAAGGGCTCGAGGTGAAGACGGCGACCGAGCGCGTTCTCAACGTGCGCAGGCTCGTCATGCATCTGCTCCTCTCGCGGAACTCGACGCATCCGCGGCTCCGCGAGATAGCCGCGGATCTCGGCATCGAGAAGAGCATGTTCCCCGTCGATTACAAGGGATGCATCCTCTGCGGCCAGTGCGTGAGGGTCTGCCGCGAGGTCGTCGGCGTCTCCGCGATCGGATTCAAGAGCCGCGGCGACACGCGCGCCGTCGCGACCCCGTTCGACGAGCCGCCCGGCGATTGCATCGCGTGCGGATCGTGCCATTACATCTGCCCCGTCGGCGTTATCCCGATGGAGGAGAAGGACGGCGTGCGCCGCATTTGGAAGACCGATTTTCCTATGGCGAAGTGCTCGGTCTGCGGGAAGTATTTCGCCCCGGTGAAGCAGCTCGAGTACTTCAAGAAGATAGCGAATCTGCCGGAAAACCATTTCGACACGTGCGTCGATTGCCGTTCGACAAAGAAGTAGGACGAACATGCTGGAGATCAGATTTCACGGACGAGGAGGCCAGGGCGCGGTGACGAGCGCCGAGCTTCTCGCCGTCGCCGTCATCAACGAGGGCCGGTACGCGCAGAGCTTTCCGAGCTTCGGGCCGGAGCGCCGAGGCGCGCCGGTGGTCGCCTTTTCGCGCGTCGACGACGCGCCGATCCGCACCCGCTTCGCGATCGCCGAGCCGGACGTCGTGATCGTGCTCGATCAGAGCCTGCTCAGGATCGCGAACCCCCGGAAGGGCCTCAAGGCCGGAGGCGTCCTCGTCGTCAACACGGCGAAGAGCCCCGAGGAGATCAAGAAGCAGTTCGGTTACGCGGACATCCGCGTGGCGACGGTGGACGCGACGAAGATCGCGGTCGAGGAGCTCGGGCGGCCCATCACGAACACCACGATGCTCGGCGCTGCCGTCAAGATGACGGGCATCATCAAGCCCGAATCGATCGAAGAGCCCCTCACGAAGCGGTTCGGGCGCATCGCGGCCCGGAACCTGAAATCCTTCATGCGCGCCTACGACGAGGTGCGGAGCTAGCCTTCGCCCGCGAGAGAATCGCCTACCGTCCCGGCCGCCCGGCGGCCGGGATTTTTGTTATGCGGCCCCGCCCGGCTGTCGTATAATCGCGGCGGGCGGCCGCGCGGGACGCGGCGCCGGAACGGAGCGTGCGGATGTCTCGAAGCGAATATCTCATGGCCGGCGTTTCCGGCATTCGGGGGATCGTAGGGCCCGGGATGAACCCCGAGATCGCCGTACGCTACGCGGCCGCCTTCGCGTCCGATGTGCGCGGCGGAAGCAGCGTCGTCGTCGGGCGCGACACCCGTCCCTCGGGGCCGGCGCTCGCGTCCGCCGTGTTCTCGGCGCTTCAGTTCAGGAATTGCGAAGCGGTGGATCTCGGAATCGCCTCGACTCCGACGGTCGAGATCATGGTGGAGGAGCTCGGCGCGGCCGGCGGGATCATCATCACGGCGAGCCACAACGGCATCGAATGGAACGCCCTCAAGTTTCTCGACGCTCGCGGGGAGTTTCTGTCGGCCGCCGATATGGACGATCTCACGGAGCGGGCCCGCGGCGAAGCCGTATTCCCGAGGGGCCTCCCCGTCGGCGTTCTCACGACGAACGACACGGGGGACGCCGTTCACGTTCGCAGAATACTCGAGCTCGAGAGGATCGACCGGGAGCTCATCGCCTCGCGACGATTCCGTGCGGTCGTCGATTGCGTCAACGGCGCGGGGAGCCGCATCATGCCGGCGCTGCTTCGCGGCCTCGGGGTTTCGGTCGTCGAGCTTTTCACCGACGTTCGCGCGCCGTTTCCGCACGAGCCGGAGCCGCGCCCGGCGAACCTCGGCGAGCTTTCGAGGACGGTCGCGCGCGAGAAGGCCGACATCGGATTCGCGTGCGATCCGGACGCCGACCGCCTCGTGCTCGTCGACGGCTCGGGAATCGTGCTGAGCGAGGAGCTCACGCTCGCCGTGGCCGCCGATTTCATCCTTTCGAAGGAAAAAGGGCCGCTCGTCGCGAACCTCTCCTCCTCGCGCGTCGTCGACGATCTTGGGGCGAAACACGGCGTTCCCGTCCGCCGGTCGAAGGTGGGGGAGGCGAACGTCGTCGAGCTCATGAAAGAGACGCGCGCCGCGATCGGAGGCGAGGGGAACGGAGGCGTCATATATCCTCGTCTGCACTACGGGCGCGACGCCATGCTCGGCGCGGCGCTCGCGCTGCAGGCCCTCGCCGAGGAGGGCGTTTCGCTCGCGGAGAAAGTCGCCTCGTTCCCGCGCTACTTCATCGTGAAGGAGAAGTTCGCGTTCAATGGGGATTTCGGGCGGGTCGAGGAAGCGGCGCAAAAACGGTTCGCGGGGGACGTGTGCGCCGCCGATGGTATGAGAATTGATATGCCGGAGGGGTGGGTGCATCTGCGCCGGTCCAATACGGAGCCCGTCGTTCGGGTCATCGCCGAGGCGCGTTCCGTCGAGGACGCGGAAAGGATTGCGAAAGAGGCGGGCTCGCTCCTCCTGTAGTCGAGCGCAACTAATTATAGGGAAACAAGTTGCGCGCTCGTCGTTTCCGGCGATCAATCGATCCGAGGTGTCGGTATGTGCGGAATCATCGGATATATAGGCAAGAGCAATAGCGTCGGCGCCATCCTCATCGAGGGGCTCAAGCGTCTCGAGTACCGCGGGTACGACTCCGCCGGGCTCGCGATCGTGCGCGACGGCGCGCTCGCCTGGGAGAAGACGGCGGGGAAGATCAGCCAGCTCGAGGAGAAGCTCCGGGGCGTCGATATCTCCGGCAGCCTCGGCATCGCACACACCCGCTGGGCGACGCACGGCGAGCCGAACCGGACCAACGCGCATCCGCACTTCGACTGCGGCGGCCGGATCGCGCTCATCCACAACGGGATCATCGAGAACTACTCGACGCTCAAGAAATCCCTCGCCGCCGAAGGGCACCGGTTCGTCACGGAGACCGATACCGAGACGCTCGTGCACCTCGTCGAGAAGTACTATACGGGACGCGATCTCGAGGTCGCCGTGCGGAAGGCGCTCGAGAAGGTCGAGGGGACCTACGGCATCCTCGTCGTGTCGTCGAGCGAGCCGGATAAGCTCGTCGCGGCGCGGAACGGCTCGCCCATCGTCATGGGGATCGGCGAGAACGAGTACATCGTCGCGAGCGACGTCGCGGCCATCCTCAAGCACACCCGCCAGGTGATCTACCTCGAGGATCACGAGATGATCGTGGCGACGCGTGAAGGTTTCACGACGATGACGGTCGAGAACGAGTACGTGAACCACGACGTGCAGGAGGTCGACTGGGATCTCGACATGATAGAGCGGGGCGGCCATCCTCATTTCATGGTCAAGGAGATATTCGAGCAGCCGGACACGATCACGAACGCGATGCGCGGACGGCTCATCGCGGCGACGGGCGAGGCGCGCCTCGGCGGCCTCAACATGACGGAGGACGAGCTGCGCTCGGTGAAACGCATCCTGCTCATCGGCTGCGGCACGAGCTGGCACGCGGCCCTCATCGGCGAGTATATGATCGAGGAGCAGGCGCGTATCCCGGTCGAGGTCGAGTACGCGAGCGAGTTCCGCTACCGCAACCCCGTCATCGAGGACGGCACGATCGTCTTCGCGATCAGCCAGTCGGGGGAGACGGTCGACACGCTCGCCGCGCTCCGCGAGGCGGGGCGCCGCGGCGCCCGCTGTCTCGGGATCTGCAACGTCGTCGGGAGCACGATCGCGCGCGAATCGCACGCGGGCGTCTACATTCACGCGGGGCCGGAGATCGGCGTCGCTTCGACGAAGGCGTTCACGTCCCAGATCACGGTGCTCGGCCTCATCGCGCTCATATTCGGCCGCCTGCGCACGATCCCGGCCGGCGAGGGGCAGAAGATCGTGCAGGCGATTCAGGCCGTTCCCGGGCAGGTCGCCTCAATCCTCGAGACGAGCGACGCGATCCGCGGGATCGCCGAGCAGTACAGCCGGCACAACAACTTCCTCTACCTCGGACGCGGCGCCAACTATCCGGTCGCGCTCGAGGGGGCGCTCAAGCTCAAGGAGATATCGTACGTGCACGCCGAGGGGTACCCCGCCGCCGAGATGAAGCACGGGCCGATCGCGCTCATCGACGAGAACATGCCGGTCGTCTTCATCTGCCCCCGCGACGCCGCGTACCAGAAGATCGTCGGAAACATCGCCGAGGTGAAGGCGCGCAAGGGCAAGATCATCGCGATAACGAACGAGGGAAACACCGAGGTCGTCGAGATGGCGGACCACGTGATCTACATACCGCGCACGCTCGATTTTCTCTATCCGATCCTATCGGTGATTCCGCTGCAGCTTCTCGCGTACCACATCGCGGTTCTGCGGGGCTGCAACGTCGACCAGCCGCGCAACCTCGCGAAAAGCGTCACGGTCGAGTGAGCGCCGGCGGCCGCCGGCGACTGAGGAGGCGTCGTGAAACGGGCGATCGTCACTGAGGCGGCCCCCGCCGCCATCGGACCGTACAGTCAGGCGGTCCGAGCGGGGGACTATCTTTTCATCTCCGGCCAGCTCGGGATCGATCCGGCCGTGAAAAAGCTCGTCGAGGGCGGCATCGAAGCGCAAACGGAGCGCGCGCTTCGGAACGTCGCCGCGATATGCGAGGCCGCGGGCTCGTCGATGTCGGCCGTCGTGAAGACCACGGTCCTGCTCAAGTCGATGGACGACTTCGCGAAGCTGAACGCGGTGTACGCGGGCTTCTTCGGCGACACGCCGCCCGCGCGGGCCACCTACGGAGTTTCGCGGCTCCCCCTCGACGCGCTCGTCGAGATCGAGGCGGTCGCGTACCTCGGGGGATGAGCCTTTACGGGATTCGTCGGCGGACGTATCATTTCGCCGCGGGAATGGATGGGTTCTGGTGGACCTCGAGGACTTCAAATCCTTCCGCCGGGTGCTAAAACCATCCGGGGTGGGTTCGATTCCCACACATTCCCGCCAGTTTCATATATGGATCTGAAACCCGCAGTATCACGGACGGCTCTCTCGGCCGCGGCGGCGGTCCTCGGCATCCTCGCGGCCGCCGGCGCCGCGGCGTCTCCGGGCGGGGATCCGCGGGAAGCGGATTCGATCGCCGTATCCTCCGCGGACAGCGTCCGGGC
>JAGUZZ010000180.1:0-2516 GCA_020060525.1 bacterium
CGGCGACATCGCGGCGTACTTCACGGGAACCGCGACGATCGGGGCCGAGGAGGAGACGGGCGTCGTGGCGAAAGTCGGCGGCGTCGTGAAGGAGATCCTCGTCGAGGAGGGCCGCTACGTGAAGGAAGGCGACGTGCTCGCCCGGCTCGACGACGAGAAGATCGCCGTGCAGCTCGCCCAGTCCCGCGCGAGTCTCGACAAGCTGCAGTCGGTCTACGAGCGGAACGTCAACCTGCACGACCGCAACCTCGTCAGCACGGAGGTCTTTCAGCAGAGCAAGTACGACTGGGAGCAGGCGAAGGCCGCGTACGAGCTCGCGGAGCTCGATTACAAATACACGTCGATACGCACGCCGATCGCCGGCGTCGTCGCCGAGCGCCTCATCAAGGTCGGAAACATGGTGCTCCCGAACCAGTCCGTGTTCCGCGTCGCCGGGCTCAACCCGCTCATCGCCGTCCTGCACGTGCCGGAGCGGCAGCTCGGCAAGCTCCGCGTCGGACAGCCCGCGGCGATGTCGATCGACGCCATGGGCAGCGAATCCGTCCCGGGCCGGATCGCGCGGATCAGCCCCGTGATCGATCCCGCGACCGGCACCGTCAAGGTCACGGTCGAGGCGCGCGACCCGTCGGGACGTCTCCGGCCGGGGATGTTCGCCCGGATACAGATCATCTACGACGTTCACGCGAACGCCGTGAAGGCGCCGAAGGACGCGATCATCACCGAGGATCGGGAGAACGCCGTGTTCGTCGTGAGGGACAGCATGGCCTACCGCCTGAGCATCGAGACCGGCTTCATCAATACGACCCACGTCGAAGTGCTCGCGGGCCTCAAAGCGGGCGACACGGTCGTCACGACCGGCAAGGGCAGCCTCAAGGACAGCACCAAAGTTCAGATCGTCGCCCGCTAGGGACGTCGGAAGAAACGGGCGGCCAATGAACATCATAGAGATATCGACGAAGCGGCGGGTGACGATCGCGATGTTCACGCTCGCCGTGATCCTCTTCGGATTCGTCTCCTTCTTCCGGCTCAAGCTCAACCTCCTCCCCGAGCTCAGCTACCCCACGCTCACGATCCGCACCGAATACACCGGCGCGGCCCCCGCCGAGGTCGAGAACCTCATCTCGAAACCGGTCGAGGAGGCGCTCGGCATCGTCAAGAACGTGAACCGCGTGAGCTCGATATCCCGGTCGGGGCAATCCGACGTGATCCTCGAGTTCGCCTGGGGCACGAACATGGATTACGCGGGTCTCGACGTGCGCGAGAAGCTCGACGCGCTCCAGCTCCCGCTCGAGGTCCAGCGCCCGACGATCCTGCGCTTCGATCCGTCGCTCGATCCGATCGTCCGTTTCGCGTTCGTCCGTTCCGCGGCTGGAGCGGCCGACTCGTCGGCGGACTCCTCCGGCGCCGCGGCGGCGCCCGCCGGGAGCCCCGCGGCGTTCGACGAGGAGGAGCTGCGGTTTCTCCGCCGCTTCGCCGAGGAGGAGATCAAGAAGGAGCTCGAGGCCGCGCTCGGCGTCGCCGCCGTCAAGGTGAGCGGCGGGCTCGAGGACGAGATCCAGGTCCTGTTCGATCAGGGACGGCTCGCGCAGATCGGCGTTCCGATCGAGGAGCTCACCCGCCGCATCGGCGCCGAGAACGTCAACCTCTCCGGCGGCCGCCTCGAGGAGGGGACGCAGCAGTACCTCGTGCGGACGCTCAACCAGTTCCAGTCGATCGAGGAGATCGGCGACATCATCATCTCGAGCGGCGCCGGCGCGCCGGTGTACCTCCGCGACGTCGCGACGGTGCGCCACAACCACAAGGAGCGCGACGCGATCACGAGGCTCGACGGCCGCGAGGCGGTCGAGATCGCGATCTACAAGGAGGGGGACGCCAACACGGTCGCCGTCTCCCGCGAGATCGCCCGACGCCTGCAGCGCGTGAACGGGATCCTCCCGAAGGGGACCGAGATCGTCAAGGTGTACGATCAATCGACCTTCATCCGGCAGGCCGTGAACGAGGTCATCGCGAACGGGCTCGTCGGCGGCCTTCTCGCCGTCTTCATCCTCTACTTCTTCCTGCAGAATTTCTGGGCGACGGTGATCATCTCGTTCTCGATCCCCGTCTCCGTCGTCGCGACCTTCAACATGATGTTCGGGGCGAACCTCACGCTCAACATCATGTCGCTCGGCGGCATCGCGCTCGGGATCGGCATGCTCGTCGACAACTCGATCGTCGTGCTCGAGAACATCGCCCGCCATCGCGAGAAGGGCGAAGAGCACGTCGAGGCGGTGCGAAACGGCGCCGGCGAGGTCGCCCGCGCCGTCACGGCGTCCACGCTGACGACCGTCGCGGTTTTCCTGCCGCTCGTCTTCGTGAAGGGGATCTCGGGACAGCTCTTCCGGGATCAGGCGCTCACCGTGACGTTTTCGCTCCTCGCCTCCCTCGCCGTCGCCCTCACCCTCATTCCGATGCTCGCCTCGCTCCGGGCCGCCCGCCCCGCCGCGCCCCTTTCCGCGCCTCCGCCGGAGGCGCCG
>JAGUZZ010000342.1:0-5199 GCA_020060525.1 bacterium
ACCGGGGCGAAGCCCTTGCCCGCCACGAACGCGGACGCTTCGAAGTCCGGCGCTTCTTTCCCGACTCGAGCCTGCATGAGCATCCCCTCCTTCGCGACCGATTGCCCGCTCGACGTCTCGGCCGGCGGGGCCGCCACGATGGGCCCCCGCACCGGCTTGACGCAGCCCTCTTTCATCTCCGCCACAGCCCCCTCCTTTCCGTGAGAACGAAAACGCCGGCGCCGCGGCTCACGGCGATCGAGCGGCGCCTCGCCGCAAGCCTACAACGGTTCGCGGCGCGATGCAAGCTCCGCGAGGCGCAGCCCGGCGACGGCGGCGCGGCGACGTCCGGATTCTCTACCGGTGGAAACGATTGTCGGCTCTTTTTCCCTTCATTGCGGCGACGCGCCTCGAGAGCCAGCCGATCCTCTCCGCCCGGCGGCTGTCGAACCGCGGCACGTAGGGCTTGATGTCGAGGAGCGGCGTGCCGTCGAGAACGTCGAGGCCTTCGACCTCGAGAACCGCGCCCGATACGCGGAGCAGCCGTACGATAGAAAGTCCGATCGGATTCGGGCGGGCCGGCGCGCGCGTCGCGAATACGCCTCGGCTCTCCGTATCGAGATACGGAACGACGAGCAGCTTCGAAGCGGCGGCTTCGTGAAAATGATACAGGAGGATGACGTGGGAGAAACCGTCGAGATCCTTGAGCCCTTCGGCGTACCGGGGAAACACCTCGACGGTTCCCCGGATCCCGCGAGCGGCGCTCGCCTGAATGGGCATATCCTCTGTCCTGCGATACGGGCTGTGAACGGTGCCGATCGGTTCGAACGAGATCATGGCGTCCTCCCGGCCGCGGCGAGCTCCATGGGTTTGAGCGCTCCGACGACCGCGAACAGTCCTTCCCCGTGTCCGTCGCGCACCGGATCCGGCGCCACCATCGAGTCGACGTCTCCGAATATCGTCTGCCGGAAATCGATGCATCGGAATTGCGCAGCTTCGAGATACGCCGCGATTTCCTCCGCGGAGTGGAAAACGGCGTCGCGGAAGAAATCGCCTTTCCCGATCCGCTCGATGTAGCGTCGCCCGGACGGCGAAGCCTTATCGACCATTCCGATCGCGATAACGCCCCCGAAATGAAGCACTCGCCAGGCCTCTCGCAGCGCGGCGGGGATATCCCGAACGAAGCACAGCACGGTCGCCATGAGGATATAATCGAAGCTCCTGTCCGCGAACGGAAGCGCCTCGGCCGCGCCGACATGAACGTCGATCCCGCGTCTCCTCGCGAAATCCGCCATCGCCCGCGACGGATCGAGACCAACGCGGACGCCGAGCGGCGCCGCGAAACGGCCCGTGCCGACGCCTATCTCGAGCCCCTTCCCCCGATCGGGGAGAAGCGCCCGCAGCGCTTCGACTTCGGATTCGTACGCGGAGGGATTTCGATCGAACCATGCGTCGTATCTATCGGGGGCCCGATCGAAGATGCTGCGGCGGTGGCTTCGTTCGTCCACGGCATTCACGTCGCGATCGTTTCGACACGCGTTTCACGCCTCGCGCGAGCGACGCGTCTCTCGCACGCTATCTCTTGCGCGAGCCGCCGAGGATGCCCCCGAGGACGCCGCGAAGGATCTGCCGCCCGATCTGGCTCCCGACGGTGCGCGCGGCCTGCTTGGCCATGCTCTCCACCATGCCTTGGCGGCGTTTCGTGCCCCAGAGCATTTCGTTGAAGCGTCCGCCGCCGCCCCCGGGCTTCGGGGCGGATTCCGCCTTCCCCGCTTTCGGCGGAGGAGCCTTTTCCGGCGGGCCCGGCTGTTCCGGCGCGGCCCGGCGGCTCAGTATCTCGTACGCCGATTCGCGGTTCACCGCGGCGTCGTATTTGCCCGATACGGGGCTTCTCGCGCGCACCGCCGCCCGCTCTTCGGTCGTGATCGCGCCCATCCGGCACCGCGGAGGACAGATGAGCGTGCGCTCCACCGGCATCGGGACGCCCTTTTCCTGAAGCGTCGAGACGAGCGCCTCGCCGACGCCGAGACGCGAGATGACCTCGGCGACGTCGAGCTTGGGATTGGCGACGAAGGTCTCGGCGGCCGTGCGCACCGCTTTCTGGTCGCGCGGCGTGAAGGCGCGCAGCGCGTGCTGGATGCGGTTCCCGAGTTGGCCGAGGATCTCGTTCGGCACGTCGTCGGGGAACTGCGAGCAGAAGTAGACGCCGACGCCCTTCGATCGGATGATCCGGACCACTTGCTCGACGCGCTGCCGGAGCGACGGCGGGGCGTCGTCGAAGAGCAGGTGGGCCTCGTCGAAGAAGAAGACCATTTTCGGCTTTTCGAGATCGCCCACTTCGGGGAGGTTCTCGAAGAGCTCGGAGAGGAGCCACAGGAGAAAGCTCGAGTAGAGCCGCGGCTTCAGGACGAGCTGATCGGCGGCGAGGATGCCGATGACGCCGCGTCCGGAGAGGTCGGTCCGCATGAGGTCGCCGAGCTCGAGCGCCGGCTCTCCGAAAAACGCCTCTCCGCCCTCTCGCTCGAGCGAGAGGAGAGATCGCTGAACGGCGGCGACGGACTGCGTGCTGACGAGTCCGTACTCCGTCGAGATCTCCTTGCGGTTTTCGGCGACGAAGGAGAGCAGCGCCCGCAGGTCGTCGAGGTCGAGCAGCAGCAACCCTTCGTCGTCGGCGAGCTTGAAGGCGATCTCGAGCGTCCCGATCTGGACGTCGTTCAACTCGAGCATCCGCCCGAGGAGGCTCGGACCGATCTCGCTGACCGTCGCGCGCACCGGATGCCCCGCCGCGCCGTAGAGGTCCCAGAAGAGAACCGGGCTCCCCTCGTTCGTGTAGCCGTCGATGCCGATCTCGGCGACGCGCTGCAGGATCTTTTCGCCCGGGGCGCCGGGGAGCGCGAGCCCCGAAACGTCGCCCTTCACGTCCGCCATGAACACCGGCACGCCGAGGCGCGAGGAGCCCTCGGCGAGCACCATGAGAGAAACGGTCTTGCCGGTGCCGGTGGCGCCGGCGACGAGGCCATGGCGGTTGCCGTATTTGGCGAGCAGATGGACGGGGCGCTCGCCCTTGCCGACGAGGATATCGTTCACGCGCGACCTCCCGCTAGTGCATTCGATTGCAGGAATGCGTTCGATTGTAATCGTTGTTTCATTATTCCGCAAGGGGGGGGCGGAGGAACCCGCGCCTAGGCCGTCTGCTCCACGAGGCGCTTCAAGTTCTCTCCCTCTTCCTTGAGGTGGGTTCTCCCCTGCTCGAGCGCCTTGTGAACCCTCTTCATATGGGAAGATATCCATCCGAGCCGGATATCGGTCTCGGCGATGAACCGGCATCCTCCGCCGGCAGCCCTAAAGATCCACACGTTGCGCGGGGAGAAGAAGCGCAGAAAGGGGTTCGTCCACCGGAACTCTATGAGACGATTCGGGATCACTTTGACGAATTTCCCCGGCATCTTGTGCAGCTTGCCATGCATCATCTGCTCCGAGTAGGCGATGGCCCCCTCCCGCATCGGGCCTCCCTTGACCCATTTGAACACCCGATGGTCGGGATGCCACTTCGTGTAGTTCTCCTCGATGTTCTCAAAGAAGGCGAACACGCGCTCCGGGGGAGCGTCGATCATTATCTCATGCCTGAGGGTTACTATCATGCTTCCCTTCCCCCCCTCAGCGGCGAGCCGTCACGGCGCGCCCGTCTCCCGCGTGCAGAACGAGCGCGCCGTCCGGGCTCAGGGTGAACCTCCGGACGTTTTCCAGAAGCTCGAGAAACGCCTCTTCCTGCCGCATGAGGGAAGGCTCGCACAGCTTTTTCGTTCGCGCGGTCTTCGAAACCGCGAGCCCTTCGCCCGTGAGCGAGTATTCGCCCGTGTACTCGTTGCAGGACGCTCGGCCCGACAGGCGGCCGTCGGCCCTGAAATTGAGCGTTATACGGGAGCCTTCGACGGCCGTCGCGCCGGCGAGATCCTCGACCGTCCATTCAGCCCCTCGAAGCAGCGTCGCGGGATCGCCTCCGCATCCCTCGAGCGTCCCCCCGTCGTACGCGACGACGACGGCCGCCGGGTGCGGCATCCCGGTCATCGAATCGTCGCAGAGGCGATCGAAGACCGTCGCCGTCAGCGATCCGCCGGGCGGCGAAGCGACGTACTCTCTGTAATCCGGCGTCACCTCGGGCACCGGCGTGGGCGCGACGATCCGCGTTTCGCCGCTATTCGCGATCAGCGTCATCGTCGTATCGGTTATTTCGAGCCGCCAGCCCGGCTCGTTGCCGCCCGCGCGAAACACGGGCGCGCTCGTATCGATCCTCGCGCATTCGGGATAGGGCCGCCCGCGAACGACGAGCCTCGCCCTGTCGCCCTTCGACCAGAAGGTCGTCGACGGATCGTCGATCGCTTCGTATTTTACTCCCGACGCCGTCACGACGGGACGCATGTCGTAGGTTTCCTCGCCGACGGTCAAACGCATCGTGTCGTTCACGATTTCGATGGACGCGCTCCGGCCGCCGCAGCGAATGTGAACGGCGCGGCTCTCCCGGGGAAGCGCGATCCGCTCGTACCGGACGGGCTCGTTTTCGGCCGAGAGCGTCTTCGGCCGCCCCTGCTCGGGGGCGCCCGATCCCCTCATGCCGACCGCGCAGCCCACCTGCGTCGATATCGCCGCGAACGCGGCGACGATCGCGACGAAAACGCGCAGCATCATCGTGCCTCCAATCGCATTATCGGCTTCGACGGAATCACAGCAGCTCGCTGATCGCCTCAGCGGCCGCGCGCGCTCCGTTCACGGGAATCGGCGGCCACTGGGCGGGGATTCCGATGTTCGTGCGGATCACCTCCGCCAGTCGGGCCGGGCTCGTTTCGCTCTGGCGGAGCCGAACGCCGGCCTTGTGGCGCGACAGACGGCCCGCGACGGAGATCTCCTGTTCGGAGTGTCCTTCGATCGGGAAAAAGGCGAACGGGCGGCGCAGCGCCGTCAGCTCCAGCGTCGCCGTGCCGCCGCCCTGCACCACCGCGAAGTCGCAGGCCGCGAAATGCTTGTAGAGAGCGTGCACGTATCCCTTCACCTTCACCCCCGGGGGAACCCTGAGATCACGATGATTCAGCCGCGGTCCGCACACAAGGACCATTTCCAGAGAGGGGATCGATCGTTTCAACTCCGCGTACGCGTCCCCGCACAGCTCCAGGAGCTCCCGCCCGATGGCCGTGCCGCCGACCGCGCAGATAACGAGGGGCGAAC
>JAGUZZ010000043.1:0-3211 GCA_020060525.1 bacterium
CGAAGAAGCTCGCCTTCGAGGACGCGGCGCGCTGGTACGCGGATCCGGATTTCGTGAAGGTGCCCGTGGCGGAGCTCGTTTCGAAAGAGTACGCGGCGAAGCGGCGGGCGCTCATCTCGATGGACCGCGCGCTCCGCGAGATCCCGCCGGGGGATATTCGGCTCGAGACGAGCGAGACGACCTATCTCACGGTCGTCGACAAGGACCGGAACTTCGTCTCGCTCATACAGAGCAACTACGCGGGGTTCGGCTCGGGGCCGGTGCCCGACGGCCTCGGCTTCTGTCTGCAGGACCGCGGGGCGCTCTTCAACCTCGATCCCTCGCATCCGAACGCGCTCGCGCCGCGCAAGCGCCCCTTCCACACGATCATCCCAGCGATGGTGACGAAGGACGGGGAGCCCGTTTTTTCGTTCGGCGTCATGGGGGGCTCGATGCAGCCGCAGGGGCACGTGCAGGTCCTCTGCAACATTCTGGATTTCGGGATGAATATACAGGAAGCGGGGGACGCGCCGCGCTTCAACCACTCGGGGTCGTCCGAGCCGACCGGAGAGGTCATGCGGGACGGGGGCGAAGTGGCTCTCGAGAGCGGATTCGCGCCGGAGGCGGTCCGCGCCCTTCTCGATCGCGGCCACCGGATCGTGAAGGACACCGGCGGGTTCGGCGGGTATCAGGGGATCTGGTGGGACCGGAAACGCGACGTCCTCATCGGCGCGAGCGAATCGCGCAAGGACGGCTGCGCGATGGGGTACTGACAATTGTTTTTGAAAAACGCACGGGGCTGCGTGTATCATAAAGCATGGGCAAATACATAATCGTTGTGCGTCCCAATCGTTTTCCGTAGAATAATGGGCGGTTGTTCTGGCTAAGGAGGTTCGAGCATGAAGAAGATCGTTCTTTGCAGCGGTTCAAAGTGCTGTCCCGAGGCTCTCATCGACGGCAACGCCGTCATCATCACGGACGACGACGGCGGCAAGGTCACCCTGACCAAAGAGCAGGTCAAGATCCTTTTCGAGAAGATGGAATAGCCGAGGGATCGCACGATACACGAAGAAGCGCCCCGGAGAGCCTCCGGGGCGCTTCTTTCGTTATGGACCGCCACCGGGGTGCGGCCGGCGCCGGGCTCATTCGATGTTGAGCATCGACTCGTCCCAGTCGCCGGGAAACTCGATCGTATAGGCGACGCGGATCTCGACCTTCGCTTTGGGAGCCGGCGAGAGGTTCCACGTGACGATCCCGTTCTCGAGCTGCTCGGCGGGCTTCGGCTCAAGATCGACGTTCGTCACCCTGACCTCCTTGAGCGTCGAGACGGGGACGCGATCCTGGATCTTCACCGCGAGCGCTTCCTTCTTGAAGCTCTCGAGCGTGACGAGGAAATGGTACCGGATCTTCTTCGTCGCGGCGCCCTCCTTGGCGAGATACTCCTTCTTTTCGAGCTTCTGCGTCACCTTGTAGTCCTGATCGGCGCCGAGCGGAACGGGGAACTCCTGTCCGGGGGCTATCTGCGGGAGCATTTCCTTGCCGACGAATATCGATTGCGCCGCCCGGCCGGTTCCCGTTTCGACGTAGACGTCGGCCATTCCGGCGAGCAGGGGGACGGCGAGCGTGTTCGAAGCCGCGGCGCGCACGAATACGTTCTGCGAAAGGCGCGGGGCGGTGTAGCGGGCGAGCGTGCCCGTGAGCCGTTCTTCGAGGATAAGAGCCCGCCGCGGATCGGCGCCGCTCGGCAGATCGACTCTTTTCGGTATGGCGAACGTCGCGGCGAAGGAGGCCGCTTCGAGCTCCGCACCGGGACGTTCCGCCTCGAAAACTCCCGGCGCGCGAGCGACGTCGGCCGCGGTGACGTCGAACGCGACTTCCTGATCACGGCCTCCGCGGACCTTCATCTCCTCCGCGGCGGACTTCATGATGCGCGGCATCCGGCGGGTGATGTAGTAGGGCTGCACCTCGGGGGACGCCGCTCCGATCTGCGGGCGCGCCGTCGAGAGAGAAACGGCGACTCCGTTCCAGTCCTCGCCGGTGCTCTGGCGGACGCGCGCGTTGTATCCGAGCACGATCGCATCCTCCGCCGTCCGGTAGCGGATCGTGTACTCGGGAGCCCACGTCGCGCCGCCGACGTTGTACGCGAGATCGAGATCGAGCGAGCCCGCCGTCTTCGCCTCGATATCGACGACGACCCGCTTCGACCAATCGTCGTGCATCTGCATCTTCCGCAGCTCCCCCTCCACCCACGAGATCTCCTCGGAGAGCTTCGCGATCTTCTTGTTGTGGCCGTCGATCCGCTCGTTCGTCTTCACCCGCTCGCCCCCGAGAAACTCGAGGACGCTCTTCCAGTCCTGCACGCGGAAAATCTCCGTCGCGAGCTTGGAAGAGCCTTTTTCGAACGGGAATCTCGCGAGGTTCTCGAGATAGGCGAGGGAGCTCTGGAACGACTCGAGCTCGATCCGGAGGGTGTCGCGGCGGCCCGCGAGACGCTCGAGCTTTTCCTTGAGCTCCTTGTATCGCGGCGATTCGGCGATCCGGCCCCGCAGGATCACGATATCGACGCCCATGATCCGCGTCTCGGCCGTGCCGGCGCCTTCGACGCGGAGGGACGCGTCGTCGAACCCCTGCGGCAAGTCGTCGCAGACGATCCGCCACGCTCCGGGCCGAAGATCGATCCTCCCGCTTCGAGTCACCTGCGCGCGGTCCGTGTAAACCGTCGCGGAGACGACCGTTGTTTCGAGGGTGAGGGCGGCCTCGTCCGACCCGGCGGCCCGCGCGGGGACGAGGAATAGAATGAGCATTCCGGCGATCGCCGGCGTCCAAACGTTCGTCTTCATGGTGAAAGCCTCCTTTCGGCCAAAATAGTATTTCACGCGCCGCGCGCGCTTTACAAGGCTTCTTTTCCGATGTACCATTGCGGTTCACGTTTCCGAAGGAGCCGATGAGGAAGAGAATTCCGCAACCCGCCTTTGCCGTCGCCGCCGTCGTGCTCGTATCGCTCGCCGTGCGGATATATTTCGCCCTGCGGTGCTCCGCGCTCCCCGAATACAGCGACATGGGGTACTACAACGACGTGGCGCTCGCGCCGGGTTTCCCGACGACGCTGCCGCCCGCGTATCCCCTCTTTCTCCGCGCCGTCTATGCCCTCTTCGGAGCGCGGAACTACGCGGCGGTGTTCGTCGTGCAGAGCCTTCTGAGCTCGCTCACGGTCTATCTCGTGTATCGCGTC
>JAGUZZ010000026.1:0-7378 GCA_020060525.1 bacterium
GGCCCGGCGACGAGCCGGACGCCCTCGGGGAGCAGCGCGCGGATGCCCGCGCGCGCGATCGCGTGCTCGTGGGTGCCGCAGACATGCATGAGGGTGACGGGACGATCGATGCGTATCGCGCCGATCGCGCGGGCGATCGCCGCGACGGCGGCGGGAGAGCTCCAACCGTCGAGGGCGCGCGGCTCCATCACGCCGGGTCGTCCCTCCTGCCGGCCTCGTACACGCGCCGGATGAGATCGAGGGTCTCGAGCGCCTCGCGCTCGTCGATGCGCTCGATGGCGTATCCCGCGTGGATAAGGACGTAGTCGCCGACGCCGGCGCCCTCGAGGAGATCGAGGCGGACCTGCTTCCGCACCGAGCTGCTCTCGGCGACGGCGTCGTTGCCGTCGCGGGAGACGATCCTCATGGGGATACCGAGGCACATCAGCGGCTCCTCGCCTTCTCGACGAACCGGTCGATCCACTCGATAAAACGATCGATCCCCTCCCCCGTCGCGCAGGAGAGCTCTATGATGTCGAGAGCGGGTTGTATCTCGCGCGACTCGCGGCGGGCCTTCTCGAGATCGAAGACGACGTGCGGCAACAGATCGATCTTGTTCAGCACGAGGAGCTGCGCCTCGTGGAACATCAGCGGGTATTTCTTCGGCTTGTCGTCCCCCTCGGATACGCTGAGGAGCATGATCCGAGCGTCCTCTCCGAGATCGAACTCGGCCGGGCAGACGAGGTTTCCCACGTTCTCGACGATCAGAAGGTCGATCGCGTCGAGATCGAGACGGTGGAGCGCCGAGTGCACCATGGCCGCGTCGAGATGGCACACGCCTCCGGTCTGTATCTGGTACACGGGGACGCCGAGCGCCGCGACGCGTTCGGCGTCCGTCGTCGTCTGGATATCCCCCTCGATGACCCCGACGGCGTGGCGCGCAGCGAGCAGCGGAATGCTGCGCACGAGAAGCGACGTCTTGCCGGCCCCCGGCGCGCTCATGACGTTGAGCGCGACGATCCCGTGCGCCCGCAGATGCTCCCTGTTCTCGGCCGCTATCTCGCGGTTGCGGTCCCGAAGATCCTCCCCGACGCGTATCTCGTGCATCGCTTCGTCCCCTATCGCCCCGCGCCGCTCTCCGGCGGCTCGTCATCCGTCAGGATGTAGTCCACTTCCATCTCCCGCCCGCCGACGATCTCCATGTCCGTCGAGCCGCACGCTCCGCAGGCGAGCACGAACTCGCTCGACGGCCCGTCCGCCCCGCACGATCGGCACCGCAGACGGAGCGGGACGATCTCGCACTCGAGCCTCCCGCCCGCCGCCGCCGTTCCGGGCGAAAGCGCCTCGAAGGCGAAGCGGAGCGCCTCGACGTTCACCCCCGCGAACTCGCCGATCCGCGCGTGCACGACGCGGACGGCCCCGCCGCCCCCGTCTCGGGCCGCCCGTTCGACGATGGCGAGCAGGTTCGTCATGAGCGCCGTTTCATGCATCCCGCCTCTTCCGTTCGCCGAGAGGCCGCGATATCTTCGCGCAACCGCCGCCGGAAATCTCGCCGGCGATCTCGTCGACGAGCCCCGGCAGGATCGCCGCGACCGCCTCCGTGCACTCCTCGCCGAGGGTCAGCGCGTCGGCCACCTGAACGGCGTACACGGTCACGTCCGCGGGCATCGCGAAGCCGAGCCGGCGCCCGAGGGCGAGCGCCGTCACGAGATCGATGTCGTGAAGCGACGCGAGCCGCGCCGTGATGCGGAGATCGTCCGGTTTCAGCCTGAACACCGTTCCCGGATCCTCCCCCTCGAGCTGGATCGCGTCGACGATGAGAGCCCGGTCGTATCCGCGCAGCATCTCGACGAGGTCGAGCCCCGCGCACTCCGATTCCCGGCAGTCGGCCGCGCCGTCGACGCGGCCGGCGAGCGCTCGCACCGCATAAATGCCGATGCCGTCGTCCCGGAGAATGGTGTTGCCGAGACCGAGAACGAGCGTTTTCATTGTCGCCTCCCCCGATTGCGGACGAGCCTCACGATCGAGAGATCGTGCGGATGGTTTCGCCCGCGGCGTTCTTCAACTCGATGGTGAGAGGCATCTGACCGGGGAGGCTGTGCGTCGCACAGCTGAAGCATGGGTCGAAAATGCGGAACGCCATTTCGACCATGTTGAGTAGTCCGTTCGTCGCTTCGCCGCCCGCGCCGATGAACTTTTGGGCGGCCTTCTTCACCGCCATGGAGATCGGCGCGTTGTTGTTCGTCGTGCCGACGATGAGGTTGGCCTTCGTGACGATGCCGCGCTCGTCGGTTACGAAATGATGCGTGAGCGTGCCGCGCGGCGCCTCGATGATGCCGATCCCTTCGGACGGCGTCGCCGAGGGGATCACCCGCACGTTCGGATCGAGGATCTCGGGATCGGCGGCGAGCTCGGCGAGGCGCTCCGCCGCGTAGAGAAGCTCGATGAGCCGCGCCCAATGGTGCGCCATGAGCTTGTGAACCGGCTTGCCCCCGAACGTCGCGTACATCTTCTCGTACGCCGCCTGGGCCTTCGGGGTCGCCATGCCGTCCGCGGCGTTCAGACGGGCGAGCGGGGCCGCCTGGTAGAGTGACGTCCCCTTTCCTTCCTTGAACCCCTGCCAGCCGAGCTTCTTGAGATAGGGGAACTTCAGGTACGAGTACGGCTCGACGTGCTCGGCGACGTGGCCGAGGTACTCCGATTCGCGGTAGCGGTCGATCTCGACGCCGTCCGGGTCGACGACGCGCACCGCCCCGTCGTAGAAGGTGACGCGGTTGCGGTCGTCGACGAGCCCCATGTAGTTCGTCACGAGCTCGTAGCCGTCCCCGAGGACGATATCGAGGTACGCCTTGTTCTTGAGCACGATATCCTCGAAGAGCTTGAGACCGAGCTCTCCGAAGGCGACGAGCCCCGGCACGAACCCCTTGATCGTTTCGAGATTCTCGCCCGAGAGCGCGCGGCTGACGCCGCCCGGCAGGTTCCACACGGGGTGCGTCGCGCGCCCGCCGATCATCTGCTGAACGAGCTGGGTGATCTCGCGCTGCCGGATAACCTCCCGCCCGAGATCGAGGCCGACTTTCCCGATGAGACCGAGTATGTTGCGCTCGGCCGGCGGAGCGTCCGGCCCGACGACGAAATCCGGCGCCGCGAGCGCGTAGAAATGCGCCGCGTGGCTGTGCATGAAGTGCGCCATGTAGTACAGCTCGCGCAGCTTCGCCGCCGCCGCCGGAATCTTCACTTTGTACACTGCATCTACGGCCTTACCCGAGGCCATGTGGTGTGCGGCCGGTCAAACCCCGCAGATGCGCGTGACGACCCTCGGTATCTCCTCGACGGGAAGACCTTCGACGAACTTCTCGAACCCCCGAAGCTCGGGGATCTGCAGGTACGCGTTCTCCACCGTACCATCGTCGTTCACGAAGATCGTGATCTTCCCATGACCTTCGAGGCGCGTGATCGGGTCGATCGCGATGCGCTTCATACCTTCTTCCTCCTCGGTATCGATGACGCGAGGCTGAACCGGTGGAGCGTCGTCAGAGGCGCCGCCACCGTGTCGAGCGTCGCATTGATCTCCTGCTCTTCCTTTCCGTCGATGACGGACGCGAGCGCGCTCAGCATCTTGAGACCCTGATCGGCGACGCCGTCGAGCGGCCCGTAGCAGCCGCGGCACGGCACCCCCGACTTGATGCAGCGGGATCCGCATCCCGAGCGCGTCGCCGGCCCGAGACAGAGGTAGCCCTGCTCGAGGAAACACGTCTCGGGATCGGGAAGCCGCTCGTGCGTCCGGTATATTTTCGTGATCTTCTTCTCGCTCTTCGTGCGCGCGCATTCGTCGCAGAGCGCGCGATCGCCGGCGCCGATGATGCTCCCCTTTTTCGGCAGCATGCCGTCCGCGATGAGCCCGATCGCGGAATAGATCTGCATCGACGCGGGCGGGCAGCCGGGGATCGTATAGTCGACGTCGACGACCTGCGAGAGCGTCTTCACGGTGTTGTAGAAGCGGGGCAGCTCGAGCTCGTTTCCGTCGTTCACGGTCCGCTCCGAAGGCAGGACGCCTCCGGGGTTGTCCGCCGACTCCGATTCGACGTAGACGCGCCTGAGCGTCTCGTCGCGCGTGAACATGTTGGAGAGACCGGGGATGCCTCCGATGTGCGCGCACGCGCCGAGCGCGATCATCGCCTTCGCCTTGCGCCGCAGCAGCACCGCGATCTCCTCGTTCTCCGAGTTGCGGATCGCCCCGCTGTAGAGAACGGCGTCGAGGTGCCCGTCGGGCATGGCGCGCACGTCGTCGTACTTGAAATCCATCGCGATGGGCCAGAACAAGATGTCGGCCGCCGCCGCGATCTCGAGTATGCGTTCGTGCGTGTCGAGGATCGCGACGTCGCAGCCGCCGCACGCCGCGCCCCAGTAGATGCCGATCTTGAGCTTCATCTCACACTCCGGTTGTATGCGTCGGGGTCCCGCTCTCGTGCATGACGTCGTTCTTCATGCTCTCGAGGACCGATTCCTCGAGCTTGAGCGGGCCGAGCGCCCTGATCTGCTCGGTGAACTCGTCGACGACGCGTCCGAAACGCTCCCCCTCGGACGCCGACACCCATTCGAGACGAACGCGCTCCGGCTCGATCCCGTACTCGGGAAGGATCTTTCTCAGGAGGAGGTAGCGGCGCAGCGCCTTGTAGTTCCCTTCCTGGTAGTGGCAATCCCCCGGGTGGCATCCCCCGATGAGAACGCCGTCGGCCCCCTCGGCGAGCGCCGTGATGATGAACACGGGATCGACTCGTCCGCTGCACATGACGCGGATCGAGCGCACGTTCGGGCTGTATTTCACCCGCGCCGTTCCCGCGAGGTCCGCTCCCGTGTAGGTGCACCAGTTGCAGAGAAATCCGACGATTCTCGGTTCAAACGCCATGGTTCGTTCCCTCTCGCCTTCGCCCGTCACGTTACCGACAAGAGACCCTCTATCTCGGCGAGGATCTGCTCGTTGCCGAAATGCTTCGCCGTGATCGCGTTGCTCGGGCACGCCGCAACGCACGTGCCGCACCCCTTGCAGAGCGCTTCGTTGATGACGCTGACCTTCTTCTCCTCGTCGAAACGGATCGCGAGGTACGGACAGAGGTTGTTGCAGATGCGGCATCCGGAGCACCGCTCCTCGTCGATCTCGGCCGTCGCGGCCTCGATCTCGATCTGCCCGCGCATGATCATCGAAAGCACCGCGCTCGAAGCCGCCGAGGCCTGCGCCACCGTGTCGGGAATGTCCTTCGGCGACTGGCAGGCGCCGGCGATGAACACGCCGTCCGTGGCCGTCGACACCGGGCCGAGCTTCGGATGTTTCTCGATGATGAATCCGTCCTTGCCGACGCTCACGCTGCACTTCTTCGCGAGCTCCGGAAGCCCGCGCGGCGCCTCGAGGCCCGTGCAGAGTATCACCATGTCGACCGGGATGCGACGCACGACGCCGACGAGCGTGTCCTCGACCCGCACGACGAGCTTGTCCTTCTCCCCCTCGTGAATCGGCAGATCCGTGATCTCGCCGACCTTGCCCCGGATGAACCGCACGTCCTCGCCGAGAAGCCGGTCGTAGAACTCCTCGTACCCCTTGCCGAAGCACCGCAGGTCGATGTAGAAGTTGTAGACTTCGGCCTCCGTTTTTTCCTTGATGAGATGCGCGAACTTGAGCGCGTACATGCAGCAGACGCGCGAGCAGTATTCGTGATAATCCTTGTCGCGGCTTCCGATGCAATGGATGATGCCGATCGCCTTCGGCGTCGAGCCGTCGGCGAGAACGATCTTCCCGTCCGTCGATCCGGCGGCGCAGTTCATCATCTCGAACTCGAGCGCCGTCATGACGTTCGGAAGCTGGCCGTACCGGTAGCGCTTCATCGCCGCCGGGTCGAAGGTCTGCAATCCCGCGGCGATGATGATGTTGCCGACTTCGTACTCGTGGATTCGGTCCTCCATGTCGTACTTGATCGCCTTGCGCTCGCAGATCTTCTCGCAAACGCGGCACTTTCCTTCCTGGAAGTAGCGGCACGAATCGCGGTCGATGACGGGGACCGCCGGCACCGCCTGCATGAACGGCATGTAGATCGAGGGCGCGGGGTTCTGCGCGCCGCTCTTCTTCTTGGCGCCGCGCGTGCCGATCGAGAGCGTTCGGTGAACGTTCGTCTCTCCCTCGGGAACCCGCGATCCGGGGCAGCGCTCCCAGCACATCCCGCAGCCGTTGCACAGATCGCGGTCGACGTAACGGGCCTTCTCGCGGATCTTCACCTTGAAGTTGCCGACGTAACCGCTCACCTCCTCGACCTCCGAGTAGGTGAGAAGCGTGATCTTCGCGTGCTGGCCGACCTGAACCATCTTCGGCGTCAGGATGCACGCCGCGCAATCGAGCGTCGGGAAGGTTTTGTCGAACTTCGCCATGTGGCCGCCGATCGAGGCTTCCCGCTCGACGAGAACGACCTCCTTCCCCGCGTCGGCGATATCGAGCGCCGCCTGGATGCCGGCGATGCCGCCGCCGATGACGAGGGTGCGGGGGTTGATCGGAACGACGCGCTTTTCGAGCGGCTCCTGCCACGTCGACCGCCGCACGGCGGCGGCGAGCAGCGCTTTGGCCTTCTCGGTGGACGCCGTCTGATCGAGGTGGACCCACGAGCACTGCTCGCGGATGTTCGCCATGGTGAAGAGATAGGGGTTCACGCCCGAGCGCTCGCAGACCTTGCGGAAGGTGTTTTCGTGCATGAGGGGCGAGCAGGACGCGACGACGACGCGGTCGACGAGCCCCTCCTTGATATCCTTCTCGATCATCGCCTGGCCCGGATCGGAGCACATGAACTTGTAGTCGCGCACGAGCGCGACCTCCGGGAGCGTCTTCGCGTGCGAGACGACGGCGTCGATGTCGATCTTGCCGGCGATGTTCGTGTCGCAGTGGCAGACGTAGACTCCTATCCGTTCGGCCATGTCATGCTCCCTGGAATATTTCCTTGATCGGTTTCGTGAGTTTCACCGCGAGACGTCCGAGCCCGAGCTTCTCGGGCGGCATTCCGAGCGCGATGCCGATGAGCTGCGTGAAGTAGAGCACCGGCAGGTTGAATTTCGTCTTGAACAGCGCGTTCACCTTCCCCTGATACACGTCGAGATTCATCTGGCAGAGCGGGCAGATCGTGACGAGACAGTGCGCGCCCCTGCGCTCGGCGTCGAGAAGGAGGTTCCGGCACAGGCGCATGGCGAGCTCTTCCTGCGTCCCCATGAGCGAGGCGCCGCAGCACGCGGTCTTCATCCGGTAATCGACGTTCTCCGCTCCGAGCGTCTCGATGAGCTTGTTCATCTTGACCGGATCGTCGGGATCGTCGAAATCGGTTTCGGGGCGGACGATCTGGCATCCGTAGTACGGCGCCACTTTGAG
>JAGUZZ010000104.1:0-2888 GCA_020060525.1 bacterium
CGAACTCCTGAAAGAACGGCCCGCCGAACGGCAGCCGGGCGCCGCGGACGCCCGCGAGCATGCCGGCGAGGGCGTGGCTCTTGGCGTAGCTCTGCTCCGCGACCTCGCGGAACCCCTTCTCCCCGAGCGCCGCGAGATACACCGCGGCCGAGAGCGCGCAGAGCGCTTCGTTCGTGCAGATGTTGGAGGTCGCCTTCTCGCGGCGGATGTGCTGCTCGCGCATCTGGAGCGTCATGACGTAGCCGCGCTTCCCGTCGATATCGACGGTGCCGCTGACGAGCCGTCCCGGCATGCGCCGGACGTGCTCCTTCCTCGTCGCCATGAAGCCGAGGAGCGGCCCGCCGTAGCTCTGCGGAAGGCCGAGCGACTGCCCCTCGCCGACGGCGACGTCGGCTCCGTATTCCCCGGGCGGGGCGATGAGGGCGCACGAGACGGGATCGACGCAGGCGATGACGGCCGCTCCCTTCGCGTGCGCGAGCGCGGCGAGCTCCCCGGCGTTCTCGACGACGCCGAAATAGTTCGGTTGAGCGACGACGAGCGCGGCCGTCTTCTCGCCGAGCGAGGATTCGAGCCGGGCCCCGTCGAGGAGCCCGTCAGCCGCGTATGGGATCTCGACGACGGCGATGTCACGGGCCGCCGCGTACGAGGCGAGAACGGCTCGGTAGCGCGGCGAGAGGGCGCGCGGCACGAGGACGCGCGGGGCGCCTTTGATGGCGACCGCCATGAGCATCGCCTCGGCGAGCGCCGTCGCGCCGTCGTACATCGAGGCGTTCGCGACGTCCATGCCGGTGACGCGGCAGACGAGGCTCTGGTACTCGTAGATCGCCTGAAGCGTCCCCTGGCTCACTTCGGCCTGATAGGGTGTGTAGGACGTGTAGAACTCGCTCCGCGACGCGACGTACCGGACGAGTGCCGGGATATGCCTGTCGTAGATGCCTCCGCCGAGAAAGCTCGCGGCGCCGGCGGCGGGGCGGTTTCTTCCGGCGAGCGCGCCGAGATGCGCGGCGAGCGCCGCTTCGGCGAGCGGCGGATCGAGCGCGAGATCGCCCTTCATCCGCAGCGCCTCCGGAATCGGCTCGAGGAGCTCGTCGAAGGAACGGACTCCGATGGCCTCGAGCATCTCCGCCCGGTCGGCGTCGGTGTTCTGGATGTAGCTCATTTACCTGTCCTCTGCGTCTTCGTCTTTTCCGGCTCCCTCTTCGCCGAGGAAATCGCGATACTCGTCGTAGCTGAACAGCACCTCGAGATCCCCCGGATCGTCCATCCGGATCTTGATGAACCATCCGTCGTCGTACGGGCTCTTGTTCACGATCTCCGGCTTGGCGACGGCCTTCTCGTTCACTTCGATCACCTCGCCGCTCACCGGGGAGTAGAGGTCCGCCACCGTCTTCACCGCCTCGATCGAGCCGATCGGATCCATCTGGGTGACCTTCTGGCCCGCGTTCGGAAGCTCGATGTAGACGATGTCGCCGAGCTCGCCCGCGGCGTAGTCGCTGATGCCGATGATCGCGGTGTCACCGTCTTCGATGTAGACCCACTCGTGCTCCTTCGTGAATTTGCATTCTTCCGGGTTCATCTGCCACCATCCTTCCTGTTCGCGTCCGTGAACCGTCGATCGATCGCATCAAGCCCGCGCGCTCCGCGGAGAGGCGTCCGCGCGGGCGCCGGCGGTCATTTCGCCGCGCGGCTGGGATAGAACGGGATCGGAACGAGCTTCGTTTCCGCGGCCTTGCCGCGCACATCCACCGTGTACGGCCCCTCGCCGGCGTCGTTCCGGACGAGCGCGAGAGCGAGGCTGCGCTGCAGGGTCGGCGCGAAGGTGCCGGAGGTCACCGCGCCGACCGGAGCGCCTCCACTGAGCACCGGGAACCCCTGCCGGGCGATCTGGCGCCCGAGGAGCTCGAGTCCGACGAGACGGCGCGGAGAACCCTGCTCTTTCTCCCGGAGCAGCGCGTCGCGTCCGATGAACGAGCCCTTCCCCGTCTTCACGAGCCACGAGAGACCGGCCTCGAGCGGACTCGTCTCCTCGTCGAGCTCGTGCCCGTAGAGACAGAAGCACGGCTCGAAGCGGAGCGTGTCGCGGGCGCCGAGGCCGATCGGACCGGCGCCGAGATCCGCGCCGGCGGCGAGGAGCTCCCGCCACAGCGCGGCGGCGAGCTCGGCGGGAAGGTAGATCTCGTATCCGAGCTCTCCCGTGTAGCCGGTCCGGGACACGATGATCTCCGCGCCGTCGCGCTCGAACGCGAGGAACCAGTAGTACGGGAGCCCGGCGATCCGCCCGCCGGCGGCGCCGAAGAAACCCGCGCGCTGCATGAGCTCGCGGGAACGCGGCCCTTGAACGGCGATCTGGCCGATTTCGGGAGTGCGGTTTCGGATGTCGACCCCCGCCGGGGAGAGCGAGACGAGGTGGCGGTATATCTTGTCCACGTTGACCGCGTTCACGACGAGCAGGATCCGCTCCGCCGAGAAACGGTAGACGAGAAGATCGTCGAGCACCGTCCCCCGCTCGTTGCAGGCGACCGTGTAGCAGATCTGCCCGTCGGCGAGCTTCGCGACGCTGTTCGTGACGACCTCGTCGGCGAACGCGGCCGCGCGAGGGCCGGCGAGCGATATCTCGCCCATGTGGCTCACGTCGAAGAGCCCGACGGCGGTGCGGACGCGCGCGTGCTCGGCGACGATCCCCTCGAACTGAACGGGCATGTGAAAGCCCGCGAAGGGGACGATCTTGCCGCCGGCGGCGACATGCGCATCGTAGAGCGGTGTTTTTGCGAGTTCCATATTCAACCCCTTTGATTAACCTTTTCCCCGGGCGAGGTCAATACCATTTTGCCCGTCACGATCGGCCGGTGCGCGCCGCGTTCGCCGGGCCGGCGCCGCCGCCGGACGCG
>JAGUZZ010000276.1:0-4598 GCA_020060525.1 bacterium
GACGAGCAGCGCGGCCGCTCCCGCGGCGATCGCCGTAACGCGGGCGGGGGAGCTCGCGCGGCGCTTTCCGGGGAGGCGCCTGACGCGGTGCGGAACGGCGTCCTCGCCGCACGCGAGAAGACGCAGGCTTGCTCGGGAGGAGGCGATCGTCTCGGGATCGAGCGCGGCCTCGATCGCGGAGGCCATCTCGGCGGCGTCCCGGAAGCGCTTCGCCGGATCGAGCTCGAGCGCCTTCATGACGACGGCGTCCGTAGCGGGGCGCACGTCTCCTCTCAGGCGTTTCGGCCCCGCCGAGACGCCGTTCAGGATCTTCCGTATCACCGCCGCGTACGTGTCTCCGAAAAACGGCTGCGCGCCGGTGAGCGCCTCGTAGCAGATCGTGCCGAGAGAGAATAGATCGCTCCGACCGTCGATCGCCTCGCCGGCCGCCTGCTCCGGGGACATGTAGAGCGGCGTGCCGAGCAGCGTGGAGGCCAGCGTCTGCTGCGCGTCGGGACGGTGGAGCTTCGCGAGGCCGAAGTCCGTTATGACGACCCGTCCGTCGCGTCCGATCATGACGTTCGCGGGCTTGATGTCGCGATGAACGACGCCGCGCCGGTGGGCGTGGTCGAGCCCGAGGCAGATCTCGCGGGCGACGAGCAGCGCGAGATCGTCTCCGAGGACCGGTCTCGCGGCGAGAACCTCCTTGAGACTGGGCCCGTCGACGTACTCCATGACGATGTAGTGTCCGGCGTCGTCGCGCCCGAAATCGATGATACGCACGATGTTCGCGTGATCGAGCCGCGCGGCGGCCTTCGCCTCGGTCGCGAACCTCTCGGCGAAGCCGGGCTCGGCGGCGAGGTGGGCGTGCAGACGCTTGACGACGACGGGGCGGTCGAGGGAGACCTGCACGGCCTTGAAGAGCGCGGCCGTGCCGCCCGTCGCGAGCGCGCGTTCGATCCGGTAGGTTTCGTCGATCTTCTTCATCGCGCCGTCGCGAGCCGCGCCGCGAGCGATTCCGGCAGACCCGCGCTCCGTATCTTTTCCTGCGCGCCCCGCACGTCGTACGGGATGCGCCTGATGACGATGGTGCCCTTGTGCTCGTCGAGCAGAGCGAAACTCGCCGCGGCGACGCCGTCCCGCGGCTGCCCGACGCTTCCCACGTTGACGAGGTATCGCGAGCCGGGAGCGACCGCGGCGAACGGAGAACGCAGGACGCGCGATCCCCGCGCGTCGCCTCGCTCGATGATGCCGGGCACGTGGGTATGCCCGATGAAAACGAACCGTTCCGCCGTTCCCGCGAGGATCGCGTTCGCCTGGTTGAGCGTATAGACGTATTCCCAGCCCATCGGCGCCGTCGGCGAGGCGTGCGCGAAAACGCAATCGCCGTGGCGGCGAATCGTGTCGTACTCTCCGAGGAGCTCGAGGCTCGACAGGTCGATCGCGCGGCACGTCCACAGGATCGCCCGCTCGGCCGCCTCGCCGAACGCATCGGTGTCGATGAGCCCGGCCGCCGCGGCGTCGTGGTTGCCGGCGATCCTGATCGCGGCCCGCTCCTGCACGAGCGCGACGCACTCGTTCGGATTGGCTCCGTACCCGACGACGTCGCCGAGCGAGACGACGACGTCCGGGCGGAGCCGTTCGGCCTCCTCGAGGACCCGCTCGAGGGCCTCGACGTTTCCGTGCACGTCCGAGAACACGAGGTACCGCATGGCTATTCCTTGAAAACGAACTCCTCGGCGCCGATCGCTATGAGATCGTCGCGCTCGAGGATCTTCTCGTCCGTTTCCTCGCCGTTCACCCTCACGCGGGCGCCTCCGCGTCTCCGGAGCACCCAGTCCTCTCCCGTCCGCACGATCTCGATCCGCACGCGCGGAGCGAAGAGCCCGCCGACGCGTATATCCGCGTCTCTCGCCCGCCCGATCACGGTCCGTTCCTTCGCGAGCGGATACTCCTCCCGCGCCGTTTTCCGGAAGAGCCGCGGATCGAGCGGCGTATCCTCTCCGGCTCCCGCGCCGGGACGGGACGGCGCGTCCGCGCGGAACTGCGGAACGACGATCGTCTGGTCGAGCTCGCCGGCGGAGGCCCCCTCGAGCGTCGGAATTTGAAACAGGATGTCGTACTTGCCGACCGATATGACGTCTCCGTCCGCGAGTCGCGCCGAAGTGACGGGGGCCCCGTTCAGCATCGTGCCGTTCCTGCTCGCGAGATCCCTCACGACGTATCCGTCGCCGCTCGTTGCGACGGCCGCGTGCGAGCGGGAGACGCTCAGGTTGTCGATGACGACGTCGTTGTCGGGAAGGCGTCCGATGGTGACCTCCTGCCCGGAGAACGGGTAGGTCCGCAGCGGTCTTCCCTTGAGCCGCACGACGAGCCGGGGCGGCTGGCTCAGATAGAACGACGCGATCGATCCCGCGTAGCCGGCGGGGATCGCCCGCACGTCCTCCGCGTGGGTGACGGAAAGGTCGGTGAAGAGGCAGAGCTCGAGCGGATGCTTCGCCGATATCGTGTAGACGGCGACGAGAAAATCCTCGCGGGCGGCCGCGCGTCCGGTTGTCTCGAAGCGGCCGCGGCGGCAGAAGACGGGGGCGCCGGCTTGGCAGCGGAGCACGATGAGGTCCGCGCGGTCGCGCGCGGTGAGGACGGCGCTCGCGCGATCCTGTTCCATGCGGTCGAGGAGCTCGTCGAGATCGACGAGCGTCGAAGCGACGCGCAGCTCGGGTTTCTTCTGTCCCCATACGAGGAGAGAATGGAAGAGGGCGAGGTCCGTGCGGTACGCGACGATCTGCGGGAACTGCATGCGGCGCAGGCGCGAGAAGAACTCGCGCAGCGGCACGGCGCGCACGCGTTCGCCGTCGTGGGCCCCGGCCCAGTAGATCTGTCCCTCGTTGAGGAACAGGAGATACTGGATGTCCCCGCTCGAGACCTCGATCACGACCGGAGCCGCGCGGCTCGCCGCGAGCTGTCCGCGGCAGAGGGCGTCGAAATCCTCCGGGTCGAGATCGCGCGGCTCGAGCAGGACCGATCCGTATGGAATCTGCAGCCGTATCATCGTGCGGTCTCCCCGCGGGCCGGCGCTACTTCACCTCTGCGTGAAAACGCTTGAGGTTGCGCTTGGCCTTCTCGTTCGCCGGATCGATCTCGAGGGCCCGTTTCCAGGCGCCGATCGCGTCCTCGATCCGCTTCATCTTGTAGTAGGCGTTGCCGAGGTTCGTGTAAGCGGAGGCGTTGTTCGCGCTCCGGCCGATCGCCTCGTTGTACATCTCTATCGCTTCGTCGTACGAGCCGAGACGGTAGAACACGTAGCCGAGGTTGTTGTACGCGGCCGCGAGCTCAGGCTCGATCTCGATCGCCTTGCGGAAGGCCTCGGTCGCCCGTTTCACGTCGTTCATCTCCGTGTAGGCGAGGCCGAGGTTGTTGTACGCCTCGGTCATCGCCGGTTCGATCTCGACCGCCTTGCGGAACATCTCGAGAGCCTTTTCGTACTGTCCGTTGTGGTACGCCATGACGCCGGCGTTGTTGTGCCGCCGCGCTTCCGCGGTGCGGCGCTTTCGGCCCTCTTCCTCGATGCTCCGTTTCTGGTTCTCGACGACCTGCATGATCCCCGCGTGGCTGCGGGTCAGCTCGTCGACGAGCCGCCGGTTTTCGGCGAGACCCGCCTCGAGCCCCGAGGCGTTCGTCGATATGGCGTCCTTCCACGAGGCGATCTCTCCGCGGAACGAGGCGACGCTCTCCGCGCTCGATTCGATCTTCCGCTCGATCTCCTCGCTCCGCGCGTCGAGCGTGAGGGAGAGGGCCTCGATCGCCGTGTCCCGCTCCCCGGCCGTCGAGCGGACGAGATCGCGCAGCTCCTCGAATCCGCGCGAGAGGCCCGACGAGAGCTCCTCGACGCGGGAGGCGTGCTTCGACTCGAGCTCGGCGATCAGCTCGCGGATCGCATCGGCGGATCCTTCCGGCGCCTGAGGCCGTTCCGACAGCGCCCGGTCGAGGCGGCACTCGTTCGCCGCGTCGTCGTGGAACCGGCAGAGCTCCCCGAGACACTCGACGCGCCCTCGGTAGGACTTGGCGATGAACCGCGCGGCCGTTCCGGACTCGACGCCGGCGTCCGGCGCCGTCTCGTCGGGCGGCTTCGACTCCGGGTTGATGAAGAGCCGATTCTCCGGCTCCTGCGGCGCCGAATCCCCGCGGGAGGCTTCGATGTCGTCGAGCTCGCGGACGAGAACGTTCGCGTCCTCGAGCAGGCACGTTTGCGTGACGAGCGGGCAGATCTTCATGATCGTTCTCCTTTGCGTGTCGTTTATATCGATTCCGTTTTTTCGATCGTGTACGCCGGCTCCCCGCACGATCCGGCGAGAAACGCGGCGTAGTTGCGCGTCGCGCGCTCGCGGCTGTCGTCCGTTCCGTCGAGAGCCGCGGCCGCCGCGAATATCGCCGCGGCGCGGCCGCTGTCCCCCGCCCGCTCGCGGGCGGTTCCTTCGAGGTAGAGCGCGGCCCGTTTCGCCTCCGGGGAGAGGGATTCGTCTACGGCCGCGCCGGCGAGGGCGGCGCACGCCAGGAACGGGCGTTCCATGGCGAGGTATACCCGGCCGAGGAGCAGCGCGCGCTCGGCTCTCGGGGCC
>JAGUZZ010000013.1:0-5610 GCA_020060525.1 bacterium
GATAGCCGTACGGAGCGGAGGCGTCCGCGGAGCGCGCGTGGAGGGCCTGCGAGCCGTCCCCGACGAGGGCCTCGATCCCGCCGCCGATGACGACGGGCGAGGGAACGAACGGCCCCGCGGCCGCCAGGATCTGCGGCCATCCGGCCATGACGGCGCCGGTATGGTCGATCGCCGCGAGGGCGGCCCCGGCGGGACCGCGCGACGCGACGACGATCTCGAGGTTCGAATCGGCGTCGAGGTGCGCGAGAACGGGGGACGATTCGATCGCGCCCGGCGCCTTGGGCGGCGAGGGCCAGAGCGTGCCGTCGGTCTTCCAGACGAACACCGATCCGTCGAGCCCGCCCGCGACGATCTCGAGATCGGTGTACGGATCGAGCACGTCGCCGAGCACCGGATCAGCCGTCACGATCGTGTCGACCGTCACCGGCCACGAGGCGTCGTACAGGGTGCCGTCCGCGTTGAGCAGATAGACCGTCGAGGAGAACGGATCGGGAGAGCCGTACGCGATCGCCGCGATCTCGGGCGCGCCGTCGCCGTCGACGTCCCCGGCCGCGGGAGAGGTGAACGAGCCCGACGACGCGGCGACGGGCCACGATCCGCCGTACGGGGCGCCGCCGCCGTCGAGGGCGACGAGGTTCGATCCGGCGCCGCAGATGACCTCGTATTTCCCGTCGCCGTCGAGATCGACGAGAGCGGGGGTCGTGAGAACGGGGCTTCCCGTATCGTAGTCCCAGAGCTTCGCGCCCAGCCGATCGAAGACGTATATCTTTCCGTCCCTTCCGCCGATGACGACCTCCCGGCGATGATCGCCGGTCACGTCCGCGACGGCCGGGGACGAGAACAGCGTGTCGCCCACGAACGCCGGCCAGCCGGGGAGCTCCGAACCGTCGCTCGCGAGGACGTGGACGGCCCCGTCGTCGGCGCCGATCACGATCTCGAGCGTGGCCGGATCGTCGTCGAGGTTCGCGATGGCCGGCGAGGTATGGAATCCGAAACCCGCCGCGACGGGCCAGCCCGGCTGCGCGGCGAAACGCCAGAGTATCTCGTGGGGCCCGCTCGCGTTGTTCGCCTCGTCCGTCTCGAGCACCGAATCGCCGTTGTCGGCGCGGAACCACGAGGTCCATTTCTCGAAGACGACCGCCGTTTCCCGGCCGGGCGCCCACACGAGCGAATCCCCGGCGGCGAGACTGTCGACGAAGAGCCGCCGGTCGCCGATCGTTCCGCCGGGCGGCAGGGTGTCGCTCGAGGCGTACCAATCGACGAAGAACCGCTCGGCCGGAAGCGTGCCGAGATTCTTCACCGTCACCGCGGCCGCGACGCTGTCCCCGAAGGCGGGCTGAGTGTCGCTCCAGAGAACGTTCGTGATCGCGACGTCGGGGCCGACGACGCAGGCGGCGGCGAGCGCGCCGACGAGATCGCCGCACGGGCTCTGCTCCGGTGCGCACGGCGAGAGCGAGGCGATCGAGAGGTCGGGCGGAGACGAGCCGGGCCCGCAGAAAAGCGGGTCGGCCGAGAAGTTGCCGGCGAGGCCGGTCCGGTCGGATATCGATCCGCCGTAGTTTCCCCCGGCGTTCGCGAAAACGTCGCAGCAGTAGATCGCGGCCCCGACGGCGGTCGCTTCGCCGTAGATCCCCTCGCCCGCGGAGCTGTGCGAGACGATGCACCACGTGAGCGAGAGATCGCCGGTGTTCCCCACGTAGACGTTGCCGCCGTGACCGCCCGCGCCGTTGTAAGAGATCGTGCAGTGGACGAGCTGCGGCGAAGAGAAGACCGCCGCCACGCCTCCGCCCGAACCCGAAACGGCGGTGTTTCCGTGGAACACGCAGGAGCTTGCGACGGTGCTCGAGTTCGAGATATAGAGACCGCCGCCGTCGTTTTGGGCGGTGTTCCCGAAGAACGAGCATCGCGCGATCGACGGCGAGGCGTTGCTGATCCCGACGCCGCCGCCGTAGTAGGCCGAGGAGCAGCCCTCGAAAACGCAGTCGCTCACCGCGACGTTCGAGTTCTGAATCCACATGCCGCCGCCCACGATGGAGGCGGAGCCGTTCTTCACGGTAAGCCCGCTCACGCGGATCGTCTTGGACGAGGCCGGGAAGATGAAGACGCCGCTCCCGAGACCGTTTCCGTCGATCGTCGTGGCGGCGGCGCCGTCCGTGCCGGCGATGACGAGCGCCTTTTCGACCGATATGCCCGCCTCGTAATAGGTTCCCGGGTGCGCGTAGATCGAATCGCCGTCGGCGGCGTAGGAGACCGCCGCCGCGATCGTCGGCGCGTCGCCGGAGCCGTCGTCGTAGACGTGCCAGACGCGGTTCTTCTCGGCGCCGGTGACGACGAGCGCGAAGTTCTGCGATCCGCCGTAGAGAGCGCCCTTGTGGCCGATCGTGATCGTATAGAGCCCGTCGGCAGGCGCGTCGATCACGACCTGCTCGACGTTGTCGACGTTGTTGTCGTTCCTCGTCGCGGCGTTCGCCGGGTTCGTCCGGTCGAGCCGCCACGGATAGTGCGTCGTTCCGCCCTTGACGATCCGCAGGTCGAGATCGTTCACGAGCATCCGGGTCGACGGATCGACCGAGGGGGACGGAGGCGTTCCGGGAGGATCGGTCCAGGCGATCGTGACCCTGAGCTCCGCCGGCGCCCCCGAAACGCGGTACCGGTACTCGAGGGTCTGCCCGTTCCCGAGCGAGAGCTCCTCGACGAGCCCCTTCGAAGCGAAGAGATTGTCTTGAACGATCAGCCGATACGCCGCCTGCGTGTTGAGGAGCCCCCATCCGAACCGGTAATCGGGGCCCGCGGCGGGGCCGGCCTCGAGGGCCGTATGTATCGCGAGCGCTTTGAGCGTCGACGACCGCATCGGCGTCCCCCCGTGCGTGTCCCGGTAGTAATCGGCGACGAGCCCGAGCGAGCCGCACACGTTCGGGGAGGCCATCGACGTGCCGCTCGCGATCGCGTACGAGGCGTCGGTCGTCGAATACGACGAAACGAGCGAGACGCCGTTCCCGACGACGTCGGGCTTGATCCTGCCGTCGTCGCAGGGTCCCGTGCTGCTGAACGCCGCGAGCGTCACCGAGGCGGGACCCGTGTACGAGAGCACGTCGTCGACGGCGCCGACGGTGAGCGTATTTTTCGATATCTGAAAGCCGAACGGGATGCAGTCGTAGCCGAGCGGCGTGCCGTCCGGGTTTCTCGTCTTCGTGCTGAACCGCCAGCTCGCGAAGCGCGAATCGTAGTAGTAATGCTTCGTGCCGGGGACCGGCCCGGCGTCGTCGAGGTCGTTCGAGGAAGAGACGACGATGAGGTAGTTCGGCGCGGAGACGGCCAGCTGATCGAAGGCCTGCGCGTCGGAGTCGTAGAATCCGAAATTGTAGTCCTCGACTTCGCTCACCGCGGTGTCGCCGTACCAGTACCAGTAGTTGTTGCCGGTATTGAAATACCAGCCCGCGATGTACCCGTAGGAATGGTTCGAGAGGTTCGCTCCCGCGGCGGCCTCGCTCGCCATCTCCGAGTAGTCGCCGTTCCACTCGAAGGCGCGCACCGTCGCGGCGTACGACATGCCCTTCGCGTCGGCCCGCGCGCCGCTCGCGACCATCGTTCCGGCGACGTGCGTCGCGTGCCCGGCGATCGTGCCTGAGGCCGCGTCGGCCCAGACGACCCGGCCGCCGTATTCCACGTGGGTGGTGCGCGGCTTGCCCCCGTCCCACATCCGCAGGACGAAGCCGCTCCCGCCGCCGATCGCGGCGTTCACCGAATCGGCCCTCGTCGTGATCGCGGCGTTCGCGTTGAACGTCGTGTAGAAGCGCGGTATGCCGTTCACGAGCTTCTGGAGCTCGAAGTAGCTGTCGCCCTCGCCGAAGCCGCTTGTCGCCCAGCCCTTCTCGGCCGCGAGACGGAAGGCCTCCGATCGTTCGATCCGGGCTCTCGCCGCCGACTCCCTCGCGAGAGTCTCGAGCGACGGCTTATCCGCCTTGAGACCGGAAGCGTGCATGGAAGCGGCGTGGAACGCGACGAGCAGAAGAAGCAACCTCTTCATTTTAAAGAACCTCCGTTCATCCGGCGAGGGAGGCGGCGAGAGCCCCCGGCACCCCGAAGTCGAAATGCTAAGATATTATTGTATCACAAGTTACCATCCTCGATCAACCATTAAACGGGGCGGTCCGCGCGGCCGCCCCTACATTTCATACACTCGCCTGACAGGGAATTGTTATCTCATGAGAATCAATTTTCGCGTACTGACATCCTTCCCGGCCTCGAGCCTGCAGAAATAAACCCCCGACGCCGCGGCCGCCCCCGAGGAGATCTTTCCGTTCCATACGGCTTCGTGACGGCCCGGCTCGAGGACTCCGGCGGCGACCACCGCGATCTCGCGGCCCGAGGCGTCGTATATCGCGATCGAGACTCGCGAACGCTTCGCGACGTCGAAGATGATCCGCGTCGACGGATTGAAGGGGTTCGGATAGATGGAGCGCAGCTCCGTGAGACGGGGCGTCCCGGCGGCCGGAACGTCACCCGTGCCGCTCACCGGCTCGTAGCCGTAGGAACCGGTCCGCGCGGCGTTCCGGCGCGCGAGAGGCCACCAGAGAGAGGCCGCGGCGATCCGCGAGGTCCGAAGCTCGAAGCAGCGGATCGAATCGTCTCCCGAGGGAACGAGTATCTCGACCCATCCGTCGCCGTCGATATCGCCTGCCGCAGGCGTCGCCGAGACGGGAGCGGCGGTGGAAACCGCCGGCCCCCTGAGGATCGCGCGCACCGCGCCCTCGGGAGTGCCCGCGACGAGATCGGGCGGCTTTCCGGCGCAGATCGGGCCGGGAACAGAGCCGGCCTCGGCCGCGTTCCCCGATATGCTCTCCGCGAAGAGAAGGCCGCCGCTCTCGCCGGCCGCGCTCGCGAACCCTTCCCAGAACCCGCCCTCGCCTTCCTGACGCCAGCCGCGGGAGGTCACGGCGACGTCGAGGTACCCGTCTCCGTCGAGGTCGGCCAGCGCCGGCGAGGATTCGATCACGCCGGGCGCGCGCACCGGCGCGAAGCACGGGCTCCCGTCGGCGCTCCATGCGTAGACGGCTCCATTCGTTCCCGCGGCCGCGATTTCGAGGGCCCCGTGATCCCCCGCGACGTCGCCGATGACGGCGTCGGGAAAGAGGAGCGTGTCGACCTCGACGGGCCACGCCGGCGAGAACGGGGAGCCTTCCGCGTTGAACAGATGAACCCGCGACGCCGCGATCTCGCCGGCCGTCCAGCTCACGATCGCGATCTCGGCGACGCCGTCGAGATCCACGTCTCCGACCGAGGGCGATCCGGCCTCCGCGGATCCGAGATCGAGCGGCCACGAAAGCCCGAAAGGATCGCCCGTGCCTTCGAAAACGTGGAGGAATCCCGCGACGCCGCAGAGCGCTTCCGCTTTGCCGTCGCCGTCGAGGTCGGCGAGCGCCGGGGTCGATAGGACGGGCGCGGAGCCGGATACGATCCGCTCCCAGAGCTTCTGCCCCGCGTCATCGAAGGCGTACAGCTTGCCGTCGTCGCAGCCCACGACGATCTCGTTTCGGGAATCGCCCGCGATGTCTCCCCCGGCCGGCGCGGAGCGCACCGGGCCCCCGAGCGCGACGGGCCAGCCCGCGA
>JAGUZZ010000290.1:0-3745 GCA_020060525.1 bacterium
GACGAGCGACCGTATCTTTTCGCAGCCGACGTCGCTGCAGACGACGTCGAGCAAGTGCCGCACGCGCACGTTGCCGCTGTAGCTGAGCCCGCCCGCCTCGAGCGCTTGCCCGATCTTCTTGCGCAGATCCGGATACTCGGCGAAATACCGGTTCGTTTTGTTGAGCACCGTGTAGCAGGCGCTGCAGGGCGTCACGACGTCGCGATGAAGGGGCTCGGCGAGCGCGAGGTTGCGGGCCGAGATCGCGAAGCTCATGAGCTCCTGGACCGACATGTACGCGGTCGCGCCGCAGCAGTTCCAATCCTCGAGCTCCTCGAGCTCGAGTCCGAGCGCCGGCGCGATGGCGTCGATCGAATCCTGATAGATGTTCGCCGTCGCGTTGACGGAGCAGCCGGGATAGTACGTGTATTTCATCTAGATCTCCCCGAGCTCGTCGACTCTTTTGAGTATCTTTCTCAACTGCTGAATGTTTTTCATCCTGTGCGGCTTAAGCGGCAGGCGCCTGTTCGAGAAAAGGAGCCAACCCTGCGGAATGAACTTGAACGCGTGAAGCAGGTCGGCTTCGAGGATATACCGCATCATGAGCTCGGTCTCGTGGTTCCGTCCGTACGTGTTGACCATGCGCGCGAAATTGCGAGAGAGCACGACGGCTTTCTTCCCCTTCGTTTTTCCCTCCGACACGGCGAGACGCTTGAGGGCGTACATGACGTCGGTGATCTTGATGTTTTTCGGGCAACGGACCGCGCACGTGTAGCACGACGAGCAGTACCAGATCGTGTTCGAGCGAAGCACCTCGTCGCGGAATCCCGCCCGGATGAGCGAGAAGATCTTCCGGGGGCCGTGGTCCATGACGTAGCTCAGGGGACACGAGCTGCTGCACGTCCCGCACTGGATGCATTTCTTGATTTCATGGCCGCCGGGAAGAGCGTAGATCTCGGAGAGGAAGTCATGATCGAGCTTGTATTCGGCGACGATATCCCTGTCGAGCATTGCCACTCCTGCGTTACGTCCGGGGAGCTCAAGTAGCCTGTAGCCTTATATGCATGCTGAGGTTAACTCATAGGGTTTCCATCATACCGGCATTTCCGAAAAAGTCAACAATAATTCAAAATTTATCCCTTCGCGAATGAGCCGGATTCGACGGCCTTGAATTCCGGCTTCCGATATATCGCAATTTGCTCTGTAATATAAGAATTCCGGTTTGGATTGGCCAGCGGTATTTATCCGCCCGGAGCCTTTCCCGCGCGCGAGAACACGCACGGCGCTCATCTTTTTCTTTCCAGCCGCCCTTCCCCGATGCGATATTGATACGGATGCCGGTGCGACGAGATACTCATCGAACATATTCGAGAAAGGGAACACTACGATGACGAGACTCGTGATCATCGCCGCCGCGGCGGCCGTTTGTCTCGGACTCGCGGGCTGCGGGCCCGAAAAGTCGATCGCTTTCTACAACTCCGGAATCGATGCGGCGAACCGCGAGGATTACGCGGAGGCCGCTCGGCTGTTCGCGCTTTCCGTCCAGCACGGTCCCGGCGACGCGGAGGCGCGCTACAACCTCGGTCTCGCCCTCTTCAGACTCCGGCGCTACGCGGAGGCCGAGGTGCACCTCGCGGAGGCGGCCGCCATCGACCCTCTCGACGCCGCCGCCCGCGAGCTGCTCGGCGCCTCTCTCGAAAGGCAGGGGAAGCTCGCCGAGGCGAAGTCCGCGTACCGCGCCTCGCTCAACATCAAACCGACCCACGTTCCGGCGCTGCTCGGGCTCGCCTCCATCGCCCTGGCGGAGAACCAGAACCGCGCCGCTCAGGACTACGCGACCGAAGCGGCCGATCTCGATCCGAACAATCTCGACGCGAACGTGCTGCTTTCGGAGGCCTATTTCAGGAACGGCGACTACAACTCCGCCTACGGCCAGATCCTCACCGCGAAGCGCCTCAAGCCCTCCGACGCCGCGGTCATGCTGCTCTTCGGCAAGATCGCCTACAGCCGGCGAATGTACGCCGACGCGCTCGGAGCGCTCGCCGACGCCCGCGCCCTTTCGCTCTCGAGCTACGATCTGTTCCTCTACCTGGGGCTCACGAACCTCGCGCTCGGAGCGCTCGCCGACGCCGAACGCGACTTTCGGCTGGCGATATTCAAGAACGACGCCGGCGCCCGCGCGTGGCGGGGCCTCGCGGAGACGTACATCGCCATGAAGAAATGGCCGGATGCGGCTGAGGCCGTCGCCCGGGCGTCCGCGATCGAACCCGAAAGCCCGGAGACGGAGATCGACCGCGCCATCGTCGCTCTGAACACCGGGGATATCGACGGCGCCGTGAGCGACCTCGAAGCCGCCGCCGCGCGCGCCGGCGCGCCGCAGATAACGAGCTATTATCTCGGACACGCGTACCTGAGGCAGGGACGCGACGCGAAGGCGCTCGCCGCGTTCGAGCGTTTTCTCGCGATCTGGCAAGGAGAGAGCTCGCTGCGCGAGGAGGCCCGCATTATCGTCGAGCGCCTACGGCCCTGAGGCGCCGGCGCCGTCGGCGACGTTCGCCGCCCGCCCCCGCGAGAGAGCGATCACGATCCCGGCGAGGATGAGCGCGCCGCCGGCGACCACCGCTTTTCCGGGGGCCTCGCCGAGAACGGCGAAGGCGAGGATCGAGGCGCCGACCGGTTCCCCGAGCGTCGCGATCGCGACGTCGGCCGCGCCGAGGCGGCGAAGCGCCCAGTTGAATATCGAATGTCCCGCCGCCTGACAGACGAGCGCCATGAGAAATCCGTAGAGGTAGGTTCGCGGAGTCTGCCCGGCGAGTGAGGCGCCCGACGCGATCGTCCCGGCCACGAGAAGGATCGCGGCGATCGAGTAAACGGGAAACACGTAGGCGACGATCGACAGGCGCCGCCGGAGCGAGGCTCCCACGAGAAAATAACCCGCGACGGCGATCGCTCCCCCGGTCGCGAGGAGGTTCCCCGCCGCTCCCGCGTGCGCGCCTCCCCCCCCGATGACGGTTCCTCCCGCGATCGCCAGCGAAAGCCCGCCCCAGAATACCGCCGGAAGCCGGACCCTGAGCACGACGACGGAGTAGAGGCCGATCCATAGCGGGCTCGTCGTCACGAGCACGACGCTCGCCGCCACCCCGGTCCGCGACAGCGAGGAGATCCACAGGATGAAATGCAGCGCGAGAAAGCCCCCGGCGAGAGAGAGCGCGCCCCAGTCGCGGCGCGAAAGGCCGCGAAGCTCTCCGCGGATGCGCCTCGATCCCAACGCCGGCGCCGCCAGCAGCAGCGCGGAGAACGCCATTCGAAGCGCCGCCACGACCTCGGGCTGCGCTTCGGCGAGTCTCGTGAAGATCGCTCCGAAGGATAGAGCCGCTATCCCGGCTCCGAGAAGCGAGTGGACCCCGGCGCTGCGTGCGTTCATCGATCCGTCCGCTCGCGGCTCGGCGCTTCATCCTTCCGCCGCTGCGCGGATATCCGCCCCCCCTTCCGGGACGGAATCATATTGAACGGCGGCGCGCGTTCAAGTAGATTCTCGCATTGACCGCCGGAGGGTGCCGCGTCATGAGCTCGACCGCCGACAAACGTTCACGCGACCGGGTCCTCGGAGACGAATGGCTCGACTGGCACGGGAGCGACGAGCCGTCCGAAATCCGGGAGGGGAAGCGGACGTTTCTTGTCCTGTCGCTCGTCGCGCTCGTGGGGTTCGTCCTTCTCGCCGCTCTCTTCTGGTATCTCGTCCTTCCCCGGTTCGAGCAGTTCGGGC
>JAGUZZ010000318.1:0-3487 GCA_020060525.1 bacterium
CCTCTGGATGGGCGCGCGCCTTCGCCGCGCTCCGTCGGTGGTCGCCCTCGGCGGCTTCGGGCGGCGCGAGCTCTCGCCGCGCAGCGACATCGACCTTCTCTTTCTCTGGGACAAGAAGCCGGGCCCGGCGGGCACGGCGTTCGCCGGGTATCTCGTCCGCATGCTCTGGGACGCGGGGCTCGAGCTCGGGCATTCGGTGCGGACGCTGTCCGAGCTCCGCGCCGCGCTCGCGCGCGACAGCGATCTCAAGACGGCGGTTCTCGACTCGCGGTGGCTCTGCGGGGAGGAGCGGCTTCGCGACGAGCTTTCGGCGATCCGCTCCGAGGTGCGGGGGCGGGAGGGGGGCGCGCTCCTCGAGGCGAAGCTCGAGGAAACGCGGCGGCGCTGGCGCAAACACGGCTCGAGCTTCCACCTCATCGAGCCGAACGTCAAGGAGAGCCCCGGGGGGCTCAGGGATTTTCAGGTGATCAGGTGGGTGGGGATGGCGCTCCCGTGGGACGGCACGCTCGAGGGGCTCTACCGGCTCGCCGTGATCGACCGCCATGAAATAGGGGACATCGAACGCGCGTTCGATTTCCTGCTCCGGACCCGCAACGAGCTCCATTTTCTCATGCAGACCAACTGGAACATCCTCACGCTCGACATGCAGCGGCAGGCCGCCCGCGGGCTCGGCTACGCCGACGGCCGCGGGCTTCTCGCCGTCGAGCGGTTCATGCGCGACTACTACTCGATGACGCGCTCGATCTACGCCGTCCTCGATCGCATCCTCGAGGAGACGCACGGAGAGGGGAACCTCCGCATCATCGACGGATCGCTCTACCGGCGCGTCGGCACGAGGGGGCTCGGGCAGCTCGACCTGCGTCTCGGAGCGGCGCGGATGCGCGACGACCCGCTCTTCGCGTTCAAGGAGCAGCTTCGGACGGGAAAGCGGTTCTCGCCCCGGATGGAGCGGCGCCTGCGCGCCGCGTTCCGCGCGCCGAAGCTCGCCCCCGCCGCGACGCGCCGGATGCGCGCCTCCTTCGTCGAGCTCCTCGACGCGCCGGGGCGAAAGGCCCCCGTCGTCAGGAGCATGCACGAGCTCGGCGCCCTGCGGCACCTCTTTCCGCCGTTCGAGCGGCTCACCTGCCTCAAGAAATACGATCTCTACCACCAGTACACGGCCGACGAGCACAGCCTGCAGGCGCTCGCGAATCTCGACGAGCTCGCCGAGCGGGAGGGAGGGCTGCTCGCGCGGATATACGACGAGGTCGCCGAGAAGACGGAGCTCTCGCTCGCCGCGCTCCTCCACGACATCGGCAAGCCGAGCGCCCGCGGACACGCCCGCTCGGGGGCGCGCCTGGCCGAGCAGCTCCTGCGATCGTTCCCGATCGCGCAGCGCTCGCGCGCGCTCGTCTCCTTTCTCGTGCGGGAGCACCTCCTCCTCTCGCATTTCAGCCAGCGCCGCGACATGGAGGACCGCGACACGGGGATGCAGTTCGTGAAAAGCGTGCGGAGCCACCGCAACCTCAAGCTCCTCTACCTTCTCACCTACGCCGACCTCAAGGCGACCGGCCCGACCGTGTGGACGAGCTGGAAGGAGAGCCTCCTCGAGGATCTCTACTTCAAGGCGAGCCGCATGCTCGCCGACCGGAGCGAATCGGCGGCCTCCTACCGCGCCGTCCTCGAGCGGCGGCGCGCCAAGATGCTGGACTCGTGCGAGAGCGCCGCCGAGCGCGACGCGATGGCGGCCCACCTCGCGGGGCTCCCCGAGCGGTACGCGACGGTCGTTACGCCGTCGCAGGCGCGCTCGCACCTCGCGATGGCGTCGCGGCTGCGGGGGAAACACGTCATCCTCGACGCCGCGCGCCTCCGCAGCTCGATCGAGCTCACCGTCTGCACGCGCGACCGGCCGTACCGCCTTTCGCAGCTCTGCGGGGTCATCACGATCAACGATCTCACGATCCTCGGCGCCCTCGCCTTCACGCGCGACGACGGCGTCGTCATCGACATCTTCCAGTGCGCCGGGATCGACGGGCGGATCGCGCTCTCGAACGAGGCCGCCGAGAAGCTCGATCGCGATTTCGCGGCGGTCCTCGGGGGCGAGGTGGATCTCGAGAAGGCCTTCGCCGCGCACGTCGAGCGGTGGAAATGGCGCTCGGCGAAAGGCGTGCCCGTGCCGACCGCGGTCGAGTTCGAGAACGATCTCTCCCGCGAGAGCACGATCATCGACCTCTCGGCTCGGGACCGCCCCGGGCTCCTCTACCGCGTGACGCGCGTCCTCTCCGAGGAGGGGCTCGACATCCAGAGCGCGCAGATCACGACGCGAGGGGAGATGGCGGCCGATTCCTTTTACGTGCACGCGGGGGGCGGCAAGCTCACGGCCGCGCCGGCGATCCGGCGCGTCCGGCAGAGGCTCCGCGCGGCGCTCGACGCGCCGCGCTGAACGTCCTTCGCCTCGAGAGCGCCGCGGGGCGCCGAAGGAGAGACACGCGATGAAGATGAGCGGCATTCCGTTTTCCGCGATCGACTGGAGCGCGATCACCGCCGAGCGCCATCCCGGCGAGACGGGGTTCGCCGTGTGGCGGACCGTGCAGGCCGGCGATATACGGGTGCGGATGGTCGAGTATTCGCCGGGATACAAGGCCGACCACTGGTGTGCGAAGGGCCATATCATCCTCGTGCTCGAAGGGGAGCTCGTCTCGGAGCAGCGGGACGGGAGCGTCGCGCGACTCCGTCCCGGCATGGGGTATCACGTCGCCGACGACACGGCTCCCCACCGGTCGAGCACCGAGGCCGGCGCGAAGCTCTTCATCGTCGATTAACGGAGGATATCGCCGGCGTCGATCAGCCGATCGCTTCGATGAACCTCGTGAAGGCGCTCCTCACGTCCTCGCGCGCCGATCGAAGCCGCTCGAGAAACGTCCCCGCGCCCGGAAGCGAACCACCGAGAAGCCGTCCGAGATACCGCTCGAAGAACTCCTCGCGCTCGGGGAGCGGGGGGTACGGGATGCCGTGGAGCGCGGCGGCGTGCTCGATCGTCCAGAAGAGCCGGTACGCGCGCGAGAGGATCGCCGGGTCGTCCCCGCCGAGGAGGCCAACCGCCCGCAGATACTCGAAGGCGCCTCCCGGATCGGGCCCGCCCGGCGAGTCGAGGAGGCGGCGGAGGAAGGCCGCCGAAAGCATGAAGTCCATGTCGTAGAGCCCGCCCGGCGCGTGCTTCACGTCCCACGGGCTCTTCGAGAGGGACTCGAGCCTCTCGCGCGAACGGCCGAGCTCCGCCTTCCAATCCCCGCGCGCGAAGAGATCCGGCAGCGCCCCGCCGAGCATCTCCTCGAACGCGCGCCCCGCGCGAACGTCCCCGCAGATGAAGCGGCACTTCGAGTAGGCGAGGATCTCCCAGAGGCCGGCTCGCGTTTCGAAGTAGGTCTCGTAGGAGGCGAGCGTCCGCACGAGCGGCGCGCCTTCCCCCTCCCCGCGGAGCCGCAGGTCCACGGGGCCGACGCCGGCC
>JAGUZZ010000271.1:0-6836 GCA_020060525.1 bacterium
CCGAGATCGAATCCGCTCCGTCCGCCGTCGCCGTGCTCTTGTCCGTCGCTACGTCCGACACCGACGCGTCGAACGGACCCGCGACGAAGGTCGCCACGACGCTGTGATCGATGTACACGCCGCCGACGTGCGCGATGACTGTCTTCTCCTCGGCGACCGTGGACGTCATCGAACCGTTCGCGCGGCCGTTGGAGCCGGTCACGCCGCTGGGCTGCGAGATCGAGTTGCCCGAGCCCGTCGCCTCGAACACCACCGCCGCGCCGTCGATGCCGTTGAAAAAGGCGTCTCGGACGTACGCGACGAGGGGGACGGAATCGGCGCCGTCGGCGACGGCGAGCGGATCGGTGGAACCGACATCCGAAGCGACCGGACTGTAGGCGGCGTGATCGATGTAGATCGAGGCCGAGGCCGCCTCGAGCGTCGGCGGTATCCCGTCCTGATCGAAGAACCCGAGAAGATACGGCGTGGTGAGCGCCTTTACGGTATTGCGGTAATCGAGCGTTACCGAGGATACGCCCGCCGGGATGACGACCTGCGAGATCGGGGTCGAGTGATCGGCGGTCGCATAGAAGCTTCCCGGCTGTCCGAAGAGCGATATCGTTTGGCTGCTCGAGGCGGCGCTCGGGTTGCCGAGCGAATCCTCGACCCGCAGACGGTACCGGACGTAATCGCCGGCGATCGCGAGCGTATCGGCGGGAACCGCCCGGAGCCTGAACGGCTCGCCCGGCTCGACGGTGATCGTCTGCTGCGGATCGGTCCAACCTTGCCCCACGGCGGATGCGGTGACCGTCTTCACGCCCGCCGCGGCGTCGCGGTAGAAGAACGAAACCGTGTCCGTCCCCGCGGCGACCGTCACGGTATCCGTCTCCGTAAATCCCGCGCCGGAAGAAGCGGAGAACCTTCCGGTCGGCGCGCTCGAGGCGAGGTGGACGCGCAGATCCGTTTCGACCGGCGAGGGGTTCCCGAACTCGTCGCGAGTCGCGAGCCTGATCGCCCCGCTCTCTCCGTCCGCGGCAAAAACGCGCGGGGGGGTGACGAAAACGAGCTGCGCGGCGCCCGCCGCGACGACGTCGACGAGAGGAGACGACGCGATCGGCGTCCTCCCCGGACCGCTCGAATCCGAGCTCACGAGAAACGGCACGCCGCTTTCGGGATCGGTCTGCGCCAGGGCCGCGCCGCCCGGTTCGATCGACGCGTCCCCGTAGACGACGTCGACCGTCTGGTTCGTATCGAGGGCGGCGACGGAGACTATGACGCTCCTGCCGCTGATCGAGAGAGCCGGCGCTCCGAGCGTCCCCATCGAGGACGCCGAAACGAAGCCGGCCGCTGCGGGGTTCGATATCTGCGGAGCGCTCCAGCCGTCCGGAATCACGATTTCGATCGTTCCGGCGATGAAGGTGTCCGCGGCCGCGTAGGTGACCGTCCACGTGCCCGGCGAGCCCGCCGCTACCGCGGCGGAAGGGGCGATCGAAGCCGTGCCCGATCCCGAGGCCGCCCGGGCCCCGGCCGCCGCGAGCAGGCAGATGAAGAGCCCGAAAACGAGCGTTGCGGGGCGAATGTTCGATCGCTTGTCCATGTCTCGAATACGGCTCCCGACCGAGATCAGAAAATAGCTCAGAACCAATACCGCAAAGCGCGTGCCAACCACTACGCCGCCACACGAGAGGCTATGACATAATCCCGTTCATCTCAAGCGGGCGATTGGCCAGCGGCCGAAAAAGCTCTCCTCTTGTGACGTAACGGCTTTTAAATTAATTGATTACAATTTTCTCTCTGGATCGGCTCGAGCGTCGTTCCCTCGCCGTTTCCGGGGACTTGACCAGCGAACCGTATTCGAGAACCGCCGGCACCTTGGTGTAACCTCTTATACAAGCTGAAAATAGCAATTTCTCTGGCAATCTGCAATAAGCGTTTTGCCGCCGTTTCTTTCTTCCGCAAGCGATCGCCTGCTCGACCCTATCAGGGACCGATCACCGCTACGGAGTTGTAGCCTCCGAAACCGTCCTTTTCACGCTCGGGATTACCGGGATCAGGGATCCACTTTTCCCCGTCGACCACGAACTTGTATTCGTACCGTCCGGGCGAAAGCGGAAGAACGATCGACCAGAGCCCCGTGCCTCCGCGATCGAAGAGCTGATCGGCGGCCGGCGACCACCCGTTGAAATCTCCGGCGATTGCCACTTTCTTCGCCTTGGGATGATGGAGGCTGAAACGGATCCCTCCCTCAGCGCGCTCGGGACCCGCCGCCCCCTGTCCGCCCTCGATCCCCGAGAAACCGGGACCGCAGGCGGGAACGATCGCCGCGAAACAAAAAAGGGAAGCGAGAAACAACCCCGTCCACATGTGTTTCATGCTTTACGGCACGATGAGCAGGTTTGCCTTCCCCCCTCTCCCGTCGTCCACGATCCGCGGATTGTCCGGATCGAAAAGCCAAACGGATTCGTTCACGAGAAATCGATACCGGTAACGTCCCGGCTCGAGACGCACCGTCACCTCCCAAACGCCGCTCTCGGCCCCGCCCCGCATGAGGCCGACGAGCACCTCTCCCGTCTCCGCGTCGCCGCGCGCCCAGTTGTTGCCCGGCCAGTCGCCGGCGACCTGGACCGTGCGCGCCGACGGGCTCTTCAGTCGAAACGTGACCTCGTCCCCCGACACGACCGGCGAGGCGACGCGGTTTTCGAGCAAGCCGCCGCACGAGGATATCGTCCCGAGAGCGGCGACGAGCGCTCCGACGACCGACGGGATCAAGAGGATCTTTCGCATGGGGCGATAATACTCCTGCGGGCCTAGAATGTAAAACCCGCTTGCACCGTTACGAGCCAGTCGTCGGCGAGCGCCTCCTCGGCGTCGAGCAGCCTTCTCACGGCGGCCCGCTCGCCCCGCGCCGCCAGCACGCCGAAAACGTTGCGATCCTCGAGATAGCGCTCGCGTCCCCATTCGGCATAATCGTACAGCCAGCGGTCGAACGCATATGGATTGACGCCGCATCCGACGAGACACCAGCACGAGGGGGCGATCGACGCGTGCACGCCGAGAAACGCCTCGATGAACTCCCCTCGCGCGTCTCCGTGGCGATAGGACGCGCCGCGCATGTCGAGGATCAGCGCGGCCCGGGAATGGATGCGCGTCCCGTTCGAAAACCGCGCTTCGAAGACGAGCGGAGAATAGTCGCCGGAGCCGGACCGTCTCAGAAGCTCGAACGCCGATCCGGCGCCCCACGGGAGCCCGTCGACGGGCTCTCGCCGCCACGCGACGCTGAGCCGGATCTCGCGCACCTCGCGCGCGGAAAGAAACGGAATGCGATCGAACGTCACGCGGTCTCCGTCGAGCCAGAAGTTCTCCGACGAGAGCAGGAAGCGGTCACCAGCGCCGGAGGAGCCGTAGATCTCGATCGCCCCGGCGAGGCTCGCCGAGAACGGCCCCTCGTCGTAGGAGAACCGAGCCGACATCTCGTCCTTCGTATGAACGGGGCCGGCGGCGGCGAGCTCGTCGATCGTCGTTCTCTCGACGGCCGCGCGCGCGCCCGCATGTGCGCCGTATCGGGACACGCCGGCGGCGAACCGGTATCCGCGCTCCCACTCGCGCTCGAAGGTGGAAGCCTCGAACGTGTCGACCGGCGCGAACCGCGCGGCCGAGGCGATCCGGTCGCTGCGCCCGAGCAGAAACGCGCCGTCCACGATATAGCCGCCTCCCCGCAGCTCCATCCGCCCGCCCCACATCCCGACCCTCTCGTGGCCGAGATACGCGATCCCGCCGTTTTCGGGCGAGCGCAACTGCCCCGAAACCGGCCGCGTGTCGTACCGGGCGAGAGCGTGCAGAACCGCGGGGCCGATCTTCGTTCCGATGCGAATAGCGAGAGCGTCCGCGTCGAGCCGATCCCGATGCGCCGCCGAATCCGCCGGCGACATACCTCCCTCGAGCCCCGAGCGGTATCCTTCGATCCGGCTCGCGTACACGATCCCCGCGAGGAGCCCGCCCACGAGCTTCCCGTCGAAGCCGGCGCCCCGGCTCATGAGACCGACGGGATAGGAGTAGGGCCCAACGAGCCCGAAGAGGGGAAACGACGCGCCGTCCTCGATAAGCGCGCCGGCCGACCTGTTGAAAAAACTGAACGTCCGGCCGCCGCGTTCGTAGGACGCCTCTCCCCGTGCGAGGTACGAAGCGCCGCGCGGATCCTCGTCGTTTCGCGCGCGGGCCTCGAGCCCGACGAGCCAATCCACCCTCGCCCTTTCATCGACCGCGCCCGCGATCCGGGCGCCGCCGAGAAGAGCCGTTTCGGCCGGGCGGACGTCGAGACGGATCGTCGCGGATGCGTCGATCCGCTCCCGCTTGCGGGTGCGCTCCGCCGGCGAGTCGGCGCTGAGATACACCTCGAGCCCGTCCGGGGTTTCGACGAGCGTGAAACACGAGTTTCCCTCGGCGTCGCCGCACGGATTCTCGGGGTCCCGCGTCGAAACACCGTCCTCGATGAAGCGGTAGCGGTACGAGCCGGGCACGAGGTAGAGGCGGATCTCGAAGTGCCCGCCGCTCTCCGTCATAAGGTCGATCGTCGGATTCCATCCGTTGAAGTCCCCGACGAGATAGACCCGCTCCGCCCCTGGCGCCGGGAAACGGAAGACGACCTCCTCCTCGTCGACGGCGACCGAGGAGGCGGCCGGCGCCGGACGGAGAGCGGCGAGGACCGCCGCGAACGCAACCGCGCGGAACGCTCCCGCGGCCATCACATGCCTCCCAGCGCGAAACGCCCGGAAACGACGATCGACCGGTCTTCCGGCGGCGCGAGCGGCTCCTCGCCGAAACGCATCGCCGCGGCCTCGAAGCGGGGCGCGAAGGAGCCCCCCGCGACGGTCAACAGGAATCGTCCGCGCGGCCGGAACTCGAACCCGACGCTGTACCGGCTCGTGCGCGATTCGAAAAGGTACAGCGCCCCCCCGCCGTCACGGATCCGGTGAGCCTGATGGAGCTCTCGGCGAACAAGGCGACGTCGTTCGCGTCGCCGAAATCGTCGATCCGCGCGGCGAGAAGCGTGCGCGAGAGTCCGACGTCGCTCGCGAGCGATACGACGAGAGAGGGCCGCCCGCCTTCCGACGCGATGACGCGGTTCGAAATCTCGAAGCCGCCGCGATACCGCAGTCTCGCCTCCGCGGCGATACGCCGGTTGGCGTCGCCGGCCCGGCCGCCGTCGACGGCGTCGATCGAGAGAAGGACGTCGCTTCGCGGCGGCCGCCACCAGAAGAGGAGTCCCGCCTCGTCGGCGCCCGGAGCGATCTCGCCCTGCGGATTCGCGAACGCGGCTCCGGCGAACCGGTAGCTCGGCACGACGCCGGCCGATCCGAGCCGTCCGCCGCCGAGCGCGAGCCCCTCTATCTCGACGTGGAAGGCGCCGTTCTCGGAGAGAACGCGGGAAGGCGCGGCGAGCTCGAACCTCCCGAAATCGAGGTCGAAGAGCGACGCGCCGCCGAGATCGTCCCATCCGCCGGGCTGCGACCGATAGAGCTCGGCGACGAGAGCGACCTCGCCGGAGCGCGCCTCGATATCGACGCCGACCGTGACGGCGTCCCCCGTCGAGAGGGAACGAACCTGCGAGAGAAGCGCTCCCGCGCGGAAACGGCCGCGGCGAGCCGCTTCGAAGCGCAGCGAACGGAAGACGTCGCAGCCTCCGCGAAGGAGAGGCAAACCTCCCGCCCGCTCGATCTGCGCGGGGTCCCTCATGGCGGTCTCGAGGTACTGGATCCGCAAGCTCCGCCCGATGCGGGCGCCCAGGGCCAACCCATCCCCCCTCCCATCGAGAAACGGAGCCTCGTCGGAGACGATCTTCATGAGGCGGTGATCGGTTCGAAAGAGCCTCTCGCGCAGAAAGAGCCGTCCGGCGATCGACTCTCCGAAAAGAGAGAAGGAGGCGTGCCCCTGATCGAGCATGAAACGGTTTTCCCGGCTCCATCCCTCGAGGCGCCTTCCCGCCGCGCCCTTGAGAAACACCGCGATGCCCGCCGTCCGCGCCTCTCCGAACACGGCGAGCCGGTCGGCGAGGTGCGAGACGGTCTCCTCGTCGTTCCAGGGGAACGCGGCGGACGTCCGGACGATCTCGAGCCGCGGCGTATAGGCGGCGCCCCAGACGAAGCGGGCGAGCGAATCGGGCTCTCCGGCGCGCGCGGCGCCGGCGGCCGCGCACAGCGCGAGGAACGCGGCCGCGAAACGGCGGGCATCCCGTGCGACCTTCCGCGCTCGCCGCCTCACCGCCATTCGGCCTCCCGCGAGGGTTTGAGCGTTCCCTCGCATGAAATCATCCACGTCGCGCCGGAAGGCTCTCCGGGGACGAAGGCGACGCAGGCCCGCAGCCGCCGGCCGGTCCAGCGCACGCCGCCCGACGCCTTGCCGCTCGAGAGGCCGAAGATGAGCTCGACCGGAACCGCGGCGCGGGCGGCGATCCCGAAATGCTGCGCCGTCTCTCCGCCGGAGGCGCTCCGCGCGAACGACAGCGTGACGGCGTTCTCCCAGTAATAGGAGAAGCCCCATCGGACCGTTCTCCCCCACCCCCCGGACCCCCCGTCATCCGCGTCCCGGTCGAAGAGGTTTCCCGCCGCATAGCCGAACGAGACGACGGGAAGCGGCCGGACGATGACGCCGATGTCGGCTCCGACCGGCGTCCATTCGCTTTCGCTTGAAGGATTCGGCGCCGACGCTGCCGCCCTGCCGGCGACTGCGGAGGCTCCGATCGCGATGTACGATCCCTGCGTGCCCGAGACGACCGTTCGCGCGGCGCCCGCGGCGATAAAGTCCTCTCCGGCGGCGTCCCCGGCGAGCCGGTACCAGCCGACGCCGAAGCTCGCGAACCC
>JAGUZZ010000279.1:0-7418 GCA_020060525.1 bacterium
CCCCCGCCGCCCGTGCCCGCGCATATCCCGCGGATCAAGCTCACGGCGCCGTACCGGCTGCTGCGGAGCGCGAAGGTCTACGCGGCCGGACAGCGAGCCGACGCCGCGCTCATCGCGCGATGGATGCGGGGCCGGGGGTTCTCGATCGTCCACGCGAACAACGCGGTGCCGCCCAATATGGGCGCGATCGTCGCGGCCGCCCGCTGCGGGATACCCGCGGTGAGCCATCAGCGCGGGTTCTTCAGGCTCACGCCGCTCCACCGGTTCCTCGCACGGCGCGTGAGCCGCTTCCTGTGCGTTTCGGACGCGGTCCGCGCGCACTGCCTCGCCGAGGGGCTACCCGCCCGAAAGGTGCTGACCGTCCGGGACGGGATCGATCTCGAGACCTACGCTCCTCGTCCGCGAAAACGCTCCGAGGGGACGCTCGTCGGATGGTTCGCGCGCTTCGAGAGATGGAAGGGCTGCTTCACGTTCATCGAGGCCGCGCGGGCGGTGCTCGCGGCGGACCCCCGCGCGCGGTTCGTCATGGCGGGCGCGGGCCCCGAGGAGGAGGCCGTGCGGCGCGCGGTCGCCTCCGATCCGGTCTTCGGGGACAGGTTCTCGCTCCCCGGTTTCAGGAGCGACGCGGCGGAGATCATGTCTCGGTGCGACGTCGTCGTGAACTCCTCGATCGAGCCGGAGCCGCTCTCCAACACGGCGCTCGAGGCGCTCGCCCTCGGCATACCCGCCGTCGTCTCCGACGTCGGCGGCAATCCCGAGATCGTCGAGCACGGCGTGAACGGATACGTCTACGAGCACGGAAAGAGCGCGGGGCTCGCCTCGGCGCTGCTGGCGCTCGCCGCCGATCCCGGACTGCGCGAGCGGTTCGGCGAGGCCGGAAGACGGCGGGCGGAGCGGCTCTTCGACGCGCGGCGGTACGCCGCCGATCTCGCCGCCGTCTACTCGGAGATTCTCGGAGATTGACCGGGAGGACCCGCCGGCCGCCGGGGATCAGCCCGCGAGCTTCACGCGCACGTACTTCTTCTTCCCCGCCCGCAGGAGCAGCGCGCCTTCCTTCGCGTCGTCGAGAGTGACGAGGGCGTCCACGGCGTCGATGCGCCGGTTGTCGACGTAAGCGCCGCCCTGCGCGATGAGGCGCCTCGCCTCGCCGCGCGTCTTCGCGAGCCCCGCGTCGGCGAAGAGCGCGAACGCCGGGATCCCCTCCGCGAAACGGCTCCGCGCGATCTCGACCGTCGGAACGGCGCTCTCGTCGATCCCGCCCCCGCCGCCGAAGAGGGAGCGCGCGGCGTCCCGCGCCTTCGCCGCCTCGTCTTCGCCGTGGAGGAGCTTCGTCGCCTCGAACGCGAGCGTCTCCTTCGCCTCGCGGAGCCGCTCGCCCCCGAGGGACGCGAGCCGGTTCACCTCGTCCATCGGCAGGAACGTGAAGAACGAGAGGAACCGCCCCGCGTCGCGGTCGTCCGCGTTGATCCAGTACTGGTAATATTCGTACGGGGAGGTGCGCGACGGGTCGAGCCAGAGCGCGCCCTTCTCCGTCTTTCCCATCTTGGCGCCGGTCGCCGTCACGAGCAGCGGGAAGGTGAGCGCCTCGGCCTCGCCTCCCTCGACGCGCCGTATGAGATCGGCGCCGGCGAGAATGTTCCCCCACTGGTCGTTGCCGCCCATCTGGAGCGTGCAGCCGAACCGCCGGTAGAGCACGAGGTAATCGTACGCCTGCAGGAGCATGTAGTTGAACTCGATGAAATTGAGGACCGTCTCGAGACGCATCTTGTACGACTCGGCGGCGAGCATGCGGTTCACGCTGAAATGGCGGCCGACGTCGCGGAGGAATTCGATGTAGTTGAGCGGGCGGAGCCACTCGGCGTTGTCCACCATGACGGCGCGGTCGTCGGAGAAGTCGATGAAATGCTCGAGCTGCGACCGCAGGCCCCGCGCGTTCGCGTCGATCTCCTCGACCGGCATGATCCTCCGCATCTCGGTCTTGTCGGTCGGGTCGCCGATCATCGCCGTGCCGCCTCCGACGACGACGACGACGCGGTGGCCGCAGCGCTGCAGGTGGGCGAGCGCCATGATGGGAACGAGGCTTCCCGCGTGGAAGCTCGGCGCGGTCGGGTCGAAACCGACGTAGCAGGTCGTCGGCCGCTCGAGCATCGCGCGGACCTTCGCCTCGTCGGTCACCTGCTCGAGGAGACCGCGTTCCTTGAGCACGTCGTACGCGTTCGCCATCGCTCCCTTTCCTCCGTCTCCGGAAGGCCTTTCAGGCCTCTATATACACCACGACCGGGGGCGTCGGGCAAGAGAAATCCGTCCGCCGCGGCGGCCCCGGCGCCGCGGGCGGGCGCGCCGCCCGAGGCTTCGCGGCAAACGATTGACTTGGAGCCTATCTGTGCTACTATGCCGCCGTTCGCGGCGAAAGGGGGAGCATGGAAGCGGTCGAAAAACTCTTCGAGACGTGGGGCAACGCGATCTGGGGTCTTCCGATGATCGTCCTGCTCCTCGGCACGCACGTCTTTCTCACCGTGAGGCTCCGGTTCATCCAGCGGTACATCGGCACGGCGATCAAGCTCTCGTTCCGGCGCTCGCGCGAGGGCGCGGGGGACATCAGCCAGTTCGGCGCCCTCACGACGGCGCTCGCCTCGACGATCGGCACGGGAAACATCGTCGGCGTCGGCACCGCGATCGCGGCGGGCGGGCCGGGCGCCGTGTTCTGGATCTGGATCACGGGGGTCTTCGGCATCGCCACGAAATACGCCGAGGCGGTCCTCTCGATCAAGTACCGCGTCGTCACCAAGGAAGGGCTCATGGCGGGCGGACCGATGTACGTGCTCGAACGGGGAATGAAACAGCGATGGCTCGGCGTCGTCTTCGCCGCGCTCCTCGGCGTCACGTCCTTCTTCATCGGGAACATGGTCCAGTCGAACGCGATCGCGACGATGGCGAACGAGGCCTTCGGCGTGCCCACGTGGACCACGGGCCTCGTGATCATGACGCTCACGGCGATCGTCATCCTCGGCGGCATCAAGTCGATCGCGGCCTGGTGCGAACGGCTCGTGCCGCTCATGGCGGTCGTCTACGTCGGCGGATGCGCGGCGATTCTCGTCATGAACGCCGGCGCTCTGCCGCACACGCTGCGCGTCATCCTGGACGGCGCGTTTTCCGGGCAGGCGGCGGTCGGCGGTTTCCTCGGAGCGGGGGTGCGGGAAACGATCCGGTACGGGATCGCGCGGGGGCTCTTTTCGAACGAATCTGGGCTCGGGAGCGCGCCGATCGTCGCCGCGGCCGCGCAGACGAAAAACCCCGTGCGGCAGGCGCTCGTCTCGTCGACGGGCACGTTCTGGGACACCGTGGTCGTCTGCGCCATGACCGGGCTCGTGCTCGTGAACTCCGGGGAATGGGCGGCCGGCCTCCACGGCGCGGCGCTCTCGAAGGAGGCGTTCTCGCAGATACCGGTCGTCGGGCCCGCCGTGCTGACGTTCGGGCTCCTCACCTTCGTCTTCTCGACGATCCTCGGCTGGTCGTACTACGGCGAGAAGGCCGTCGAGTATCTCTTCGGAACGCGCCTCGTCCGCTGGTACCGGTGGCTCTGGGTGGGATGCGTGATGCTCGGCTCCGTCGCGACGATCAAGCTCGTGTGGTCGTTCGCCGACATCACGAACGCCCTCATGGCGATTCCGAACCTCGTCTCGCTCGTCGTCCTCTCGGGCGTCATAGCGGCCGAGACGAAAAAGTACCTGTGGCGGGGAGACATCGAGGCGTCGTCGGAGTAGCGGAGGCGCGGGCCGCCGGCCGGCGCGGTCGCCGGGCGACGCGGCCCACGGCTGCGGCCCCTAGGCGACGTAGACCGTCTTCACGTTGACGAACTCCCGGATGCCGAACGCCGAGAGCTCCCGGCCGTACCCGCTCTCCTTGATCCCCCCGAACGGAAGCCGCGGATCGGATTTCACGAACGAGTTGACGAAACACGAGCCGGCGTCGAGACGCTCCGCGGCGATCCGTTCGGCGCGGCCGGCGTCCCTCGAGAAGACCGCCGCGCCGAGCCCGAAGCTCGTGTCGTTCGCGGCCGCGATCGCCTCCTCCTCGTCCCGCACGGCGACGACCGCCGCCACGGGGCCGAAGAGCTCCTCGTCGAACGCGGGCATCCCCTTTTTCACGCCGGCGAGAACGGTGACGGGATAGAACGCGCCGGGCCCCGGCGGGATCGCGCCGCCCGCGAGGAGCCGGGCGCCCAGGGCGACGCTCTCCGCGACCTGACGGTGCAGGTCGTCTCGCAGATCGGTCCTCGCGAGCGGCCCCACGTCCGTCGATTCGTCGAGGGGATCGCCCGTCCTGCGCGCGAGCATCCTCTCGAGGAGGAGCGCCGTGAACGACGAGGCGATCCGCTCCGGCACGATGAAACGCTTGGCGGCGATGCAGCTCTGACCGGAGTTCACGAGCCTGCCCGCGGCGCAGATCTCCGCGGAGGCCGCGAGATCGGCGTCCTCGAGCACGACGTACGGATCGCTCCCGCCGAGCTCGAGAACCGTTTTCTTGAGGAGGGCCCCCGCCCGGGCCGCGACGGCGCTTCCCGCGGGCGAGCTCCCCGTGAGCGTCACGGCCCGCACCGCCGGATGGGCGACGAGCGCGTCCACGCCGGCGCTTCCGACGAGCACCGTCCGGAAAGCTCCCGCCGGAAAGCCGGCCGAGACGAACACGTCCTCGATCTCGAGCGCGCATCCGCAGACGTTCGAAGCGTGCTTGAGCACGCAGACGTTTCCCGCCATGAGGGCGGGAGCGGCGAATCGAAAAACCTGCCAGAAGGGGAAGTTCCACGGCATGACGCCGAGGACGACGCCGAGCGGCCTGTAGGCGACGTAGCTTTTTCGCGCGTCGGTCGGCACGGGCTCGGGGGCGAGGAACGAGGCGGCGCGTTCGGCGTAGAAGTCGCACGCGAGAGCGCACTTCTCGACCTCCGCCCTCCCCTGCCTCACCGGCTTCCCCATCTCGAGCGCCATGAGCCGGGCGTACCCAACCGCGCGCTCGCGGAGCAGCCCGGCGGCGCGCCTCATGAGGGCCGCGCGTTCGTCGAACTCCGTCTCTTTCCAGATCGCGAAGACCTCGCCGGCCGACGCGACGGCGGCGGCCGCCTCCCCGGGCGAGGCTTCCGCGTAGTCGCGCATCGGCCCGCCGGTCGCCGGATTGATCGAGCGCAGCATTCCGCCTCCCTCACCCGCCCGCGGCGCGCGGCCGCCGGTACAGATACGCGAAGAGACCGAGTGAGAGCGCCATCACGACGGACCAGAGGATCGCGTTCTCCCGCACGATCCCCGGATAGAGCGCCGTCGTCGCGGCGAGCCCGATGATCGCTCCTCCGAGATGCGCGTCGTGGCCGATGTTGCCCCACCGCCGGCGCATGCCGAAGAAGGAGATGAAGATGAAGAGGACCGCGTACAGGTAGGAGGGGATCGGTATGGGAATGGGGAACACCATCACGCTCCCTCCCGGGAAGAGAAATATCGCCGCGTAGACGACGCCGCAGACGCCCCCCGAGGCGCCGAGCGCGAGGTAGCTCTCGTTGCGGTGGAGCCAGAGCGATAGAAGGTTGCCCCCCAGGATCGCCGAGAAGTAGATCGCGCAGAGCGGCGCCGCGCCGTACTCGGACTCGAGCGGCCCCCCGAACGAGTAGAGGCTGAACATGTTGACGAAAAGATGGCCGAGGTTCGCGTGCAGGAATCCGCTCGACACGAGGCGGACGTATTCCCGCCGCCGGAGGATGCGGCGCGGATCGAAGATGAACCGATCGAGCACCGCCGCGGAACCGAACCCCGCGAGCGAGACGAGAGCGGTGAGAACGACGATGCCGATCGTCACGGGCGCGAAGTATTCGCTCATACGCCGTCTCCTGAAGGCCGGCCGGCGCCCCGCGCGGGATCACCGCGCGATCGTGATCTTCCCGCCGCGCGACTCGAGCCCCGACGCCAGCAGGTAAAAATAGACTCCCGAGGGGAGCGCCCGCGCGTCGAGCGGAAGCGAGTGGGCGCCGCCCGCCAGACTGCCGCGGAAAACCGTGTCGATCCTGCGGCCGAGAACGTCGAAGAGACCGATCTCGACGGCGCGAGGCGCGGGCAAATCGAAAAAGATCGTCGAACGGCCGCCCGAAGGGTTGGGATAGACGCGCGGCGGCGCGCCGAGGAACGATCTCCCCGGGGAAACGCCGGCCGTGCTCGAAACCTCGATCGTGACGCCCGACGAAGAAGCCGCGCCGTCCGCGCCGACGGCGCGCGCCGTGATGCGGTGAACGCCGATCGGCGCGCCGCTCCACACGTGCTCGTACGGGCTCGCGGCGTCCGTCCCGGCGAGCTCGCCGTTCACGAAGAACTCGACGCGCTCGACGCCCGGGGCCTCCGCTTCGATCGGGATTTCCGACGGATACGGGAAGGTCGTTCCCGGGGCCGGAAGGACGACGGCCACGGCCGGCAAACCGCCCGGCGGCGCGAGAGCGAGATCCTGCTCGGCGTCGAACAGCGAGCCGGGGACGGGGCCGAGGCCGAGGATATCGAGCGCGACGTTCGCCGTTTCGGCGTTCCTCACCGGCTGCGGGATCGCGTCGTGGTCGGGTCTGCCGGATCCCGGATCGAGGCGGCTCGCCGGATTGAGATCGTAGAGATCCGCCCCCGCGGCGACGCCGGGCCCCCAGACGTAGAGCGGTATCGTGTAGTTCGCCGGATCGGTCGCGGCGCCGTGCCCGGTATTCACGCCGCCGTGGTCCGCCGCGACGACGATCCATGTGCGCCCGGCGAGCGAGGGATCCGATTCGACGAGATCGAAGATCCGCCCGAGCCGGCGGTCGACCTCCATGAGCGATTCGAAATACCGGCTGCTCTCCCATCCGTAGTCGTGACCGGCGCCGTCCGGATCGGCGAAATGGAGGAACGCGTAGTGCGGGCGGCGCGCCTCCATATCGCCGAGAAACGCGGCGAACAGCACGGCCGGATCCGCTTCATACCGGTACACGTCTATCTTGTCCCGGCCGTCGTCGGGGCCGACGAGGTCGGGCGCGCCGTTCTCGGCGTTCCAGCTTCGGTCGAATATGTTGAACTTGGACTTGCCCGCGAAGCACGAGGTGCGGAGCCCGTTGTCGTGGGCGACGTCGAACGCGCCGGCGACGTAGAAGCCGCGGACCTCCTCGATCGTCCTCGGATCGTCCGAGTTGAAGGAGACGCCGTGGCCGGAGGTCCCGAGAACGGGGCGGGCGGTGAGCTCGCACGCGTGGTTCGGGAGCGTCACCGTGTAATCGTAGTCGGTGCGGGCGTTCTCGGTGAACGCTCCCTCGATCCGCAGCCGTTGGAAGTTCGGCGCGGCCGCGCCGAGGCGCGCCGCGGCGTCGGCCCGAAGGCCGTCCACGCTCACGTGGATGACGCGCCGCGTCGTATCGAGGGCGGCGG
>JAGUZZ010000050.1:0-4452 GCA_020060525.1 bacterium
GCGCCCTCCCTGAGCGTAGAGTCGCGCGAGCAGGGTCTCTCCCGGGGCGCTCGGCGCCGTCGATTCGATCCGCTCGAGCCACGCGACGATCGCGTCCGCTCGGACGGGATCGCGCTCGAGCGATTCCTCGAGCGCCCCGACCGCGTCCTTCATGCGGCCGAGGGCCGCGGCGGCTTCGGCGTACGCGAAGGCGACCCCGCCGAGCGAGAAGAGGTCCGCCGGCAGAATAGTGAGCCGCGATGCCGACCGGCGGCAGCGCTCGAGCCGGTCGGCGGGAGGATCCCCGCCGGACGCCGGCGGCTCGGCGTCGATATATTCGCGCAGCGCGGCCGTCCCCTCGTCGACGCGTCCCGCGCGGACGAGCGCTTCGCCCGCGAGGAGCCTGCCGTTCGGGAGGGAGGGGAGAACGCCCTCGATCGCCGCGAGTATCCGGTCGACCGGGGCGGCCGGCCGTTCCATGCACTGGAAAAAACGCGCCTCGGCCTTGTCCGGATGCCCGAGGCGTAGCGACGCGAGTCCGAGGGAGAACTTGACCGCGGCGCTTCCCGGCAGCTCGGCGTCGAGCCGGACGAGCGCCTCTCCGATCGAACGCTCGTCGCCGGGGAGCGTCTCGATCGCGGCGGAGAGCATCTCCGCGGATTTTTCGTATTGTTTGGTCTCGCGGTAGAGGATCCCGAGGAGAAGGGCGTTCTCGCCGTAGAGCGCGGATCGCTCCTGGCCTTCGGCGGCGAGATTGCGCGCGCGCGTCTCGCACCGTTTCAGCAGATCGCTCGAAAAGGATTCGGGCGCCGTGTTCACGAGATCGGCGATCGCCTCGAGGTCGCGGCTCCGCAGATGCGCGTCCACGAGAAAGGCGCCGATGAGCGTGCTCTTCGAGTGGGCGAACGCGCTCCGCGCGTAGTCCATGATGTCGTCGCGCCGGGAGCCGTGGCGCCGGTGAGCGTTCTTGAGGAGGTTCGCCGCGTGCGGATAGTCCGAGAGGTCGAGGGAGGCCTGAATCGCCTCCATCGCGAGATCGTAGTCGCCCGGCCATTTTTCGAGCGCCTCGAGCGCGTGCTGACGCGCCTTGGCGAGGTCGCCCCGCTCGCGGTCCTGCACTATCCTTTTCTGGGCCTTCTCCTGCGTGAGAAAGATGGATCCCGAAACCACTTCGCTGATCTTCGCCATAACGACTCCGGCTTGGGTTGAGGTTACGCCCGAGCTCTGCGAATAGCGTACCATTCGGCCGGCGCGCCCCGAGCTTCTTTAATCGTTGAAATTTCGGGGGGTTAGATGTAATGTATTCTCGAAGGGGCGGCGTAAGCCCATGATGCCGTTGCAATTTGCGACGACGGGGCGCCAGTGCCGCCATGCCGCGGCGGCGCTTCGGAGAGTGAACTATGGCGGGACGATACCTGATCGCGACCGAGATATCCTTCTCCGCCTCGCACGCGCTCCGCGCGTATCGGGGCGACTGCGCCCGCGTGCACGGGCACAACTGGATCGTGCGCGTCTGCTACGAGTTCGACCGGCTCGACGACGAGGGGCTCACGGTCGACTATCGCGAGCTGCGTTCCGCGCTCGAGCGCGCGATCCTGCCGCGGTTCGACCATCGCCACTTGAACGAGGTCGCTCCCTTCGACCGGGTCAATCCGACCTCCGAGAACATCGCGGCGGAGATCTACAGGCTGTGCCGCTCGGAGATCCCGCTCGCCGGCGCGCTCCGCGAAGTCGAGCTGTGGGAATCCCCGACGGACATGGTGCGCTACCGTGAGGATTGACCGCTCATCCGCCGGCGACGCGCTCGTCCTCCTGTCGGGAGGGCTCGATTCCACCGTGGCCCTCGCCATGGCCTCCTCGCGCGGACCCCGTCCCGTCGCCGCCCTCTTCGTCGATTACGGCCAGCACGCCGCCCGCCGCGAGGCGTCGGCGGCGAGGCGGATCGCCTCGCGCTACGGCTGCGCCTTTCTGCGCGTGGCGCTCCCCTGGATCGCCCGGGAGTCGAGCTCGCGCCTCGTCGCGGGGAAGGGCGAGCCCCCGTCATGGCGGCGCTCCCGGCTCGGAGACCCCTCACCGCGCGATGTGTGGGTGGAGAACCGCAACGGCATTCTCATCGCCGTCGCCGCGCTCTTCGCCGCGGAACGGGGCTGCGGCACCGTGATCGCCGGGTTCAACAGGGAAGAGGCGCGCGCGTTCCCCGACAACTCGGAGGCGTTTCTGCGCCGAACGAACGGCGCGCTCGAGCTGGGGCTCCGCGCGCGGGTGCGCGCGGCGAGCCCGACGATCCGCCTCACGAAGCGCGAGATCGCGCTCGCGGGGATCGAGCTCGGCGTGCCGTGGCGCCTCATCTGGAGCTGCTATCGCGGCGGGCGGTCGATGTGCGGATCGTGCGAATCCTGTCTTCGTCTGCGGCGCGCCGTGCGGGGCACGGCCGCCGCGCGGCTCGTGAGATTCGGAAAGGAGCCGGCATGACTTCCGGGTTCCGGCGGATCGTCGAAACGGCGTTTTTGCCCCTGCCGCTCGACTACACGGGGGCCGAGCTTCGCAGCCATTTCGTGCGCGAGCGCGGCCGGATCGAATGGGACGGCGTCGTCGCCTTCGTCGGCGCCTGCGCCGTCGGGGGCGAGAGGCTCGTCGATCTCGAGGACGCGGAGAGCGGCAGCGAGATCGTCGCCGAGCGGATGCTCCATTTCATCGGCGAGCATTTTCAATGCGGCCTGCGAGAGGCGAACGCGAGGCTCCGCCTGTTCGTCTCGATCGCCCGGGAGGCGCTCGAGGACAGGGCGTCCGCCGCGCGCGTCGATCGCCGCGGCGACGACCTCTTCGTCGGCGAGCGAAAGCTGAGCGTGGCGATCTGCACCGCGACCCCCGTCTCCGCGGTTTTCCATTTCGGCGTGAACGTCGACCCGCTCGGCGCTCCCGTGCCCGCGATCGGTCTCGTCGAGCTCGGCGTCGACGCGGCCTCCTTCGCGCGGGAGGTGCTCGATCGCTACGCGGCCGAATGCGAATCGATCGAGCGGGCGCTTCGAAAGGTGAGGGCCGTTCCGTGACCGGCGGCGAGGAAGGATACGTCTCCGAGGTCTTCCGGTCGATACAGGGGGAAGGCCCGTACGTCGGCGTGCTGCAGGCCTTCGTGCGATTCGCGGGATGCTCGGCGCGGTGCCGCTACTGCGACACGGAGGAGGCCCGGGAGCGGACGCGCGAATGCGCTCTCCGCGCGCTCGGCGAGCCGAGACGCGTTCCGAATCCCGTGTCCGCCGACGAGATATCGTCTTTCGTCCGCGCCCTCGCGAACGTTCCCGGATTTCATTCGGTGAGCCTCACGGGAGGCGAGCCGCTCGATCAGCCGGAGTTCGCGACCGCGCTCGTCGCGCGGTTCCGGGCGGCGGGGATCCCCGTGTACCTCGAAACCGCCGGTCTCTCCGTCGAGGGCGCGAGGGCGGTCGCGGGCGGCCTCGACTTCGTCTCCCTCGATATCAAGCTTCCGTCGCTCTGTCCGGGGGTCTCGCTCGACGCCTACCGGAGCGTGCTTCCCCTCTTCGAGGGGGCGCGGCTCTTCTGCAAGATCGTCGTCGCCGAGGGGTTCGTCCTGGACGAGCTCGCGGCGGCGGCGCGGATCGTCGCGGCGTACGACCGCGCCGCGACGGTCGTCGTGCAGCCCGCGACGCCCGCGGCGGGCTGCGGCGCGGTGACGGGGGAGCGGCTTCTCGAGTGCCACGCCCTCGCCTCGACGTATCTCGACGACGTGCGCGTGATTCCTCAGTGCCACAGGTGTTTGGGATTGCGATAGAAAATAAAAAATGCTGCGAGACAGTACGATGCAGGGTCGGGTTCGTGAAGGCGGCGACCATCTCGCAGCGCTTCCCGGAAAAGCAAGGCCCATACCAACCGGCGATCCCCGGCGCGTGCGATCGTTCTCAACGCGATGAGGTTCAACGCGTTTCCGGCGCGCGTCTTATTTTGATTCGACGCGGATCGATTCCCATGATTTCCCATCGTTCCCCGGGGGCGGGCGGCCGGCGAGGCTTCGTTTCGCGCTTTTGCATGGCCGCCGTGCGCGGCCGCACGTTGGGGACGGCCCGCGACGGCCGCCTCGAAGCGAGGTTCCTCGAAAACTGCGCATCCGCCGCTCGCGGCGCGCGATCGGGGGTTCGGAGAGCCTCCGCCGGCCGGGCCGCGGCGGGGCCTTCGGCCCAGAAAAAAACTTGACAAGCATCTTGCCCTAAATTAAAAACTATTATATAGTTGCACAAGAAAACACCGCGCAATGGAGGGACTCACAACCCTGAATTATTCCAAGGAGGGTGCCAGATGACGAAGGCGGAGATCGTTGAGAACATTTCCAGCAAAACAGGGTTGACGAAGAAAGAGGTCGCCGAGGCGGTCGACAAGTTTCTCGATTGCATCGCGAAGGGTCTCGCCGAGGGAAAGCACTATGAAATCCGAGGCTTCGGCACGTTCAAGGTAAAGGCC
>JAGUZZ010000035.1:0-21547 GCA_020060525.1 bacterium
CAGCCTATCCGGCGGTCGAAGAGCTTTTCGCCGAGCGCGCAGACGAGAGCGCACATGCAGGAGCCGAGCACGATCTGAACGAGGCGCGCGAAGAGGATCGAGCCGCCCGACACGAGGTAGGTCCCGGCGAGGAAGAACGGATAGAAGAAGCCCTGCCAGAAAAAGCGGTTGTAGAACGTCCCCTCCGAGACGAGAAGACGCGCATGCTGGTCGTAGCTCTGCGAATCGACGATCGGCACGTCGAAGGACGGATCGGACGAAGCCTCCGCGAGATAGACGAGCCGCACCGCGAGCGCCGCGGCGAAGACGAGAAGCGCGACGCGCGAGCGGCGCGCGAGGCGCGATGCGTCCGGAGCGGCTTTTCGAGCGCGCTTTCTGCTCATGACGGCGGCGGGGAATCGGGCGTCCCGAGCACGAAAATGCGCGCGGAGGCTCTGAACCCCCCGCGCGCACGCCTACTTCTTCGCGAGTTTGCCGAGGCTGAAGAGAACGTAGAGAGCCGAGAGGCCGACGAGGATATACACGACTCTCGCGATCGCGGACATGCCTCCGAATATTTTCGCCACGAGGTCGACGTTGAAGGCGCCGACGAGCAGCCAGTTGAGGCCTCCGACGATGATGAGGATCAACGCAATCCAATCGATGACCGAGAGCTTTTTCATGCGCGATCACCTCCTTCAGGAGCCTTGTACGCGATGCCCCGAATTTTGACAAGAGAAATAATTCCGGTTTGCCCGCGCGTTTCGTATAATGGCTCCTGCCGTCATCGGGAGGGAGCGGCTGATGATTCCCGGAAGGATACTCGAAAGCGCCTCGTTCAAGGATCTGTACCGGTTCATGCTCGAGAACCGGCTCTCCCGGAAAGCCCTCTTCTCCCTTCTCGGCAAGCGGCTCCGTCGGGAGCTCGTCGCCGAGAACGCGGAGAACCGGCCGAAGGGCGTTCAGGAGCTCAAGCACGCGTACACGATGGCGCTGCTTCACGGATTCGACCGCGCGATGACGCGCGGGCACGTCTCGAGGCGCGTGGCCGAGCGTCTGCTCGACACCGTCCTCGACCGGATCATCGCGAAGGAGGAGGAACGGGGCGTCTCGGGCAACGGACACCCCCTCATGCTCGTCGTCAGCCCGACCAACCGGTGCAACCTCCGCTGCGAGGGATGCTACGCCGCGGGCGAGGAAGCGAGCGGCGCGGATCTGCGGTTCGAGACGTTCGATCGCATCGTCGCCGAGAAACGCGCGCTCTGGGATTCGCATCTGACCGTCGTTTCGGGCGGGGAGCCGCTCCTGTGGCGCGACGGCGGACGCGGCCTTTTCGATCTGGCCCGGCGGCACCCGACGGAGTTTTTCATGGTGTATACGAACGGAACGCTCATCTCGGAAGAGGTCGCGGAGGTCATGGGGGAGCTCGGAAACGTCTCGCCGGCCGTTTCGCTCGAGGGGTTCGAGAAGGAGACCGACGAGCGCCGCGGAACGGGCGCGTTCGTGAAGGCGCTCGCGGCCTTCGAGCGGCTGCGGCGGCGCGGCGTTCCGTTCGGCGTCTCCGTCACTCCGACGAGCCGGAACTGGGACGTCCTCACGAGCGACCGCTTCATCGATTTCTGTTTCGAGGAGCAAGGCGCCGTCTACGGCTGGTCGTTTCAATACATGCCCATAGGCCGCGCCCCCGATCTCGACCTCATGGTGACGCCCGAGCAGCGATTCGAGATGCTCGAGCGGACGAACCGCCTCGTGCGGGAGAAGAAGGTGTTTTTCGCCGATTTCTGGAACAGCGGCGCCGCGAGCTACGGCTGCATCAGCGCGGGACGCGCCGGCGGACATTTCTACATCGACTGGAACGGCGACGTCATGCCCTGCGTATTCATCCCGTACGCCGCCGGCAACATCTATTCCGTGTACGAGCGCGGTGGAAACCTCGATTCTCTTCTCGAAACCGCGTTCTTCCGGAAGCTGCGGGCCTGGCAGGACGAATACGGCTACGCCCGCCCCCCGGAAAACGTCGGGAACTGGCTCTGCCCGTGCCCGATCAGGGACAACTTCGATTTTCTGCGGCGGACGGCCGTCGAAACGGACGCCCGACCGGTGAACGCCGCCGCCGCGCGGGCGCTCGCCGATCCTGTCCACTGCGCCCGCATGTCCGACTTCGCCGGTCGATACCGGCGGATAAGCGCGCAATTGTGGGATGAAGAATTCGCCGGCCGGCGTTAGAATCCCCCGGCGCAGTATCGCAAAAGAAAATCAGATTAATCAGAATTATTATTGACTTGGATTTCATTTTGATTATGCTTCTATTGCTTGTTAAGCACGCCCCAACCTGACGATGGGGGCAAGAAATAGCCGACGCCTCCCCGTGCTGCAAGAGCGGGGGACCCTGTCGGCTATTTTCATTCGCCGTCCAGGGCCTCCCGGACGCGCTTCGCCAGCGACGCCACCGAAAACGGCTTCTGCAGAAAATTGACGCCCTCTTCGACGAGCCCCTGATGAGCGATGACGTCGGCCGTGTAACCCGACATGAACAGGCACTTGAGCCCCGGCTTCATCCTCGATATCTCGTCTCTCAGCTCTCTCCCGTTCATTCCCGGCATCACGACGTCGGTGACGAGAAGATCGATTCTACCGCTGAAATCGCGAACGAGCTCGAGAGCGGCGTCCGGAGCCTTCGCGGCAAGCACCTTGTATCCGTATTGCGCGAGAACCTTCTCTGCGAGTTTCAGGATCGCCGGCTCGTCCTCGACGACGAGGACGGTCTCGACGCCGGGCGTCGGCTCGCCGGCGGGAGCCGGCGGCTCCTGCCTGGCCTCGCCCGTCCTCGGCAGATATATGGTGAACGTCGTTCCCGCCCCGCGCTTGCTCTTTACGTCTATGGAGCCGTTGTTCTGCTTGACGATCCCGTACACGGTCGCGAGCCCCAGCCCCGTTCCTTTGCCCACCTCCTTGGTCGTGAAGAACGGCTCGAAGATATGCTCGATCGTTTCGGGATCGAGCCCCGCCCCGGTATCCGATACACTCAGCATCACGTACTCGCCGGATTGGAACCCCGGACGCATGCGGCAAAACTCGTCGTCGAGCGAGGCGTTCACCGTTTCGATGGCGAGCGTCCCCACGCCGGCGATGGCGTCGCGCGCGTTGACGGCGAGATTGACGAGGATCTGGTCGATTTGCGCCAGATCGATCTTGACCGGCCAGAGACGCGAGCCGGGCCTCCAATCGAGCTCGATGTTTTCGCCGATGAGCCGCCGGAGCATCTCGAGCATCCCGGGGATGGTCTCGTTGAGATCGAGAACCTCGGGGCTCACGAGCTGCTTTCGGGCGAAAGCGAGGAGCTGCCGGCTGAAGTCGGCCGAGCGGCGGGCGGCTCTCAGGATCTCCCGCAGGCTCGAGCGGAGAGGCGATTCCTCGCCGAGGCCCGAGAGCGCCATCTCGGCGTTTCCGATGATGACGCCCAGCATATTGTTGAAATCGTGCGCCACTCCCCCCGCGAGCCGCCCCACCGACTCCATTTTCATCGATTGCCTGAGCTGCTCCTCGAGCGCTTTCTGCGCCGTGACGTCCTCCTTGATGCCGATGTAGTGAGTGACGGCCCCGGCGGCGTCCCGGATGGGCGAAATAGTCGCTCGCTCCCAGAATAGTCCGCCGTCCTTGCGCTTGTTGTGAAACTCCCCGCGCCATTCTCTTCCCGACGAGATCGTCTCCCAGAGATTCCGGTATTCCTCGGCCGGCGTCTCGCCGGATTTCAGTATCCGCGGGTTCTTACCCCTCACGTCCGCGAACGAATAGCCCGTGATCTCCGTGAACTTCGGGTTGACGTACTCGATGTTCCCCCGAACGTCGGTGATGACCACCGACGCCGGACTCTGCTCAACGGCGAGCGAGAGCTTGCGGAGACCCTCTTCCGCGCGTTTTCGCTCGGTGATGTCCATGAACGTGCCGGAGACGCGCACGACCTTTCCGGCCTCGAGGACCGGCCGTCCGACGGTTCGCACCCAGATGCGCTCGCCGCCCGCTCGAACGAACTCGAGCTCGAGATCGTACGGCTCGCCCGCATCGATCGCCCGCTTGAAGGCCCGCTCGATCGTCGGCGCGCTCTCGGGCGAATAGAATCCGATGTCGCTCCCGACGTCGTTCGGGTCGTAGCTGCGGTCGACGCCGTAGATGCGGTACACCTCGTCCGTCCACGTGATCCGTTCGGCGCGCGCGTCGTATTCCCATCCGCCGATCTTCACGATGGACTGGGTCTCCTCGAGTAGACGATGCAGCGTCTTCAGCGCCTCGGCCGAGCGCTCCCGCTCGGTGACGTCTCGGAAGTTCCATATGCGTCCGACGATTCTCCCGCCATCCGACATGGGGCAGCTGAAACGCTCGAACACCCGGTCGTCTTTGAAACGGATGGTGTCGAGATCCGTCCGGTCCGAGCCGTAGAGCGCGCGGACCTTCGCGAGAAAGCCCTCGGGATCCTCGAGCTGGTCGAGCACGAACCGCAGAAGCGTGCGGTCGTCCCCGGAGGCGACGATGCCGGCGGGGATCCGCCACATCGCGGCGAAACGGCTGTTGGAATACATCACGCGCGAATCGAGATCGATCACGAGGATGCCGTCGGCCGCCGATTCGATGATCGCCCGCAGCTCGTTCGTCTTGTATTCGAGCGAGCGCTCCGCTCTCTTTCGCTCGGTGACGTCCTCCCCCGAGGACAGAACGCCCGTGATCCGGCCGGTGTCGTCGCGAAGGAGCGCGTTGTGCCACGCGACGATCCTCTCCGCGCCGTCGCCGCAGAGGACCGCGTTTTCCGCGTACTCGCGCGGGCTTTCGCCGCTGACGATGCCCGCGAACGCGCTTTTCACCTCTTCCCGCGCTCCGGGAGGAAGGAAGCGCTCGAACCAGTTCGCGCCGACGATCTCCTTCTCCGGCCGGCCGAGGATCTCGCATCCTTTTCTGTTCACGAGAACGACCCGCCCCGACGGATCGAGCACGAGCATCATGACGCCTGCGACGTCGAGGTACATCTGCGCCGCGCTCTTTTGCCTGCGGAGCTCGACCTCCGCCTGGAGGAGAGCGACTCGGAACCGTCTTTTCCGATAGTCGAACAGCAGCACCGCGGCGCAGGCGGCGGCGAGGATCGCGAGCACGGTGAAGAGCACGATGACGTTGCGGCGATAGCCGGCCTCCGCGAGGATCTCGCTCGCGTCGACCTTGGCGACCATGAACCACGGAGTGCCGGGAATCGCCCGTATGTCGGCCAGCACCTTCTCTCCGCGGTAATCCCGGCCCTCGAACCTTCCGCTCCCTCCGAGCGCCGCGCTGACAACGGGCATAGCCGCTTCCGAAAGGGGCGCGCGAAACGCCATGGCCGATCCGATCCGGTGGCGGAGCCGATTGAGAACGAGCGCGTCGTCGCCGACCCTCGCGGCGAGGATCGTTTCAGCGCTCTTGCTGGGGGTCGGCCACGATTCGACGAGCGGAAAGAGGTAATCCTCGGCGTCCGTTCTCAGAAGGAGCACGGCGCGCGTCTCCTCGTTTCCGTCGAATACGGGCGCCGCGACGTCGCAGCGAGCCCCGCCGCATTTCGGACACCGGAAAAGATCGCCGAAGACCGCGTCGCGCGCAGCGACGGCTTCCGCGACGAGACGCGCCGCTCCGGGATCGAGCGCCGTCAAGCAGGAATCGCCCGAGAGCAGAACGCGGCCATCGACGCCCGCCAGGACGACGTTTTCGAAATTCTCATATTCGCAGAGCCGATCGAACTGCGCGAGTATCGCGGATTCGAGCGCCGAATCGCCGGAAGAGCCGGCCCACTTCGCCATCAACGAGCCGAAAAGACCGCTCGAATTCATCCGCGCATCGGCGAGCCGCTCCCGGCGCCACTCGAGGATCTGGCTTGCCTTGAGATCGGCGATCCCCTTCAAGTCCTCGTATTTGTCCTTCTTGATCGCTTCAACTTCGCGCCGGTGCAGCCAGTAGCCGCCGGCGGCGAGGGAAAAGGATATCGCGCAGAACAGGATCAGGAGAATGCGTCTGAAGAATTCGAGCCGCGCGGCGTCTTTCACTCGTTCTTCTCCCGGTTTCGCTTCGCCCTCGCGCGCATGCCGCAGTTCGAGCCGATGCGATTTTCATCCGGCTCGCCGATGCTGAGAATCGTCTCGAAGCCGGCCTCGCGGAAACGCTCCGCGTGCTTCTCGGACGCGGCCGGATCGGCGGGATCGATGAGCCCGTCCAGTCCCGCCCGAGCGGCGGCGCACGTGGGATTGATCGGCGTCAGCTTGACCGCGAAGTGCTCGCGAGAGAAGCACTCGGAGAGCCGCGCGGGATCGAGAGGCAAACCTCTCGCCGGCGCGAAATTGAGAACTACCTTGCGGTCGCCCTGAGCGAAAAACCGCATGCCGTAGTCCGCTATTCGGGAGAACGACCAGACGGGCGCCGGTATCAACCGGCGGCGCGCCGACTCGCACGTCGAATGTATCGAGAACTGCATCTGAAACCTTCCGCGGGAATACAGCGCGTTCTTGATATCGATCAATTCCTCGAAAAAGCGCTCTCTTCCCTTCGGAGCTATCGTCGAAATGCACGGCACGAGGCCCGGAGCGTCGTACAGGGCGGGGAGCCGCCGCAAAACGGCGAGCACGTCGTCGTTGAACGCCGGATCGCCCATGCGAGCGAACTGAACCTTGAACTTCGCGACGGGAACCGCCCCGTCCAGGAAACGCCGGCGCACGAGAAAGTCGATCTGCGCGAGGATTTCTCCGGTCGAGAGCTTCCCCCGATAATCGCCCCCCGCGTCGCATATAGGGCAGCGCACCGGGCATCCCTTGAGGGTAGAAACGATGAGCACCCACTTCTCTTCGCGCGGCACCGGCGGCTGCACGGATTCCGCGCACTCGACCAGGCAACCGTCTGCGAGCTCGAGGACGAACACGCGGGAGAGATCCTCGGCGCCTCCTGCATCGATGAAACGCATCACGGACCGCCCTCGCTGAACGAAACGGCCGCGGCCGCGGCGCGCATGCCGTCGCCGACGGCCATGCCTACCTGCCCGAGCCCTCCACGCCGCGCATCCCCGGCGACGAAGAGACCGGCAAGAGGACCGTTCTCCGCGGCCGGCGGAGCGGCGCCCATCGATTCGAGAAGAGCGGCCGCCGCGCTGCGCCGCCCGACGGCGACGAGAACGGCGTCCGTCTCCGATTCCTCCGTGTCCCCCGCCGCGCCTCGCAACCGAACCGCCGTTGGTGAAATCCCGACGCTCTCGCACACCGTCTCGAACAAGACGCGAACGGCGGAGGAGCGGCGCACCGCGTCGGCGAGCCGGCCTCGGGCTTTCAGTCGATTCGATCGAACGGCCATGGTTACCCTCGCGTCCGAGGCCGAGAGCGAAAGAGCGTAATCGCACGCGGCCTCTCCGCCGCCCACGACGACGACGCTCCGGGGATTCGGATGCCTGCGGAGCAGGGATCGCACGTCGTAGAAAACCGCGCTGTCTTCGCACTCCCTCTCGTTCGATATGCCGAGACGAACCGGCTCGGTGCCGCTCGCCAGTATGACGGCGCGTGCGCGCATCGTTTCCGGATCGCCGTCGACGATATAATCATCTCCTTCTCTCGCGATAGCCGTCACCTCGGCCCGCTCGACTGCGAGGCCGAAGCGCGCGAGATGAGCGCGCAGCCTTTCGGCGAGTTCCGGACCGCGGAGCGGTTTTTCGATTCCCGGGTAGTTCTCGACGCAATAGGCGTTCTCGACGAGACCGCCCGCCGCGCCGGTCCGGTCGACAATCAGAGGGACGATCCCGAGACGCAGGCACTGCGCGGCGGCCGCCACGCCGGCCGGACCAGCCCCGACGACGATCACACGCGCTTGCCGCATGCCCTCGGAATCTCCTCTTCGTCTCTCGACTCTTGACCGCGCCGCCAGCTTATCATACGATTGCGCGTGAAGTCGCGGCCGATTTGCGCGGCCGCCTCCTAGCGACCAACCGGGGAGCCTCTCGACTCGACGCGCGAGCCCGAGGCTGAGAACCTGGAGTGAATCCGGGGACCCGTCGAACCTGATCAGGTTAGAACCTGCGGAGGGAGGACGCATGAATCCCGACAAGCTTCCCGCGCTCGGCAAGATCCATCCGGAGTTCTTCGACCGCGTCATCTATCCCCGCCTCGGCGCGAGCGGCGCGGATATCGTGATCGGACCGCGGCACGGGGTCGATTACGGAGTGTTCCGCGCGGGCGATACGATGATCGCCCTTTCGACCGATCCGTTCTTCATCGTCCCGGCTTTCGGATTCGCGAAGGCGGCGTGGTTCGCCTTCCACATCGTCTTCTGCGACGTCGCCGTCTCGGGGCTCCGCCCGAGATACCTCGCGATCGATCTCAACCTCCCGCCCGAAATGACCGAGGAAGATATCGAGGAGATGTGGATCGCCGTGCACGACGAGGCGTCGAAGTACGGCGTGAGCGTCGTCACGGGGCACACGGCGCGCTACACCGGGTGCAACTATCCGATGGTGGGAGGAGCGACGGCGATCGCGGTAGGCCCGGAGAGCGAGCTTCGCGGACCGCACCTCGTGAGGACCGGCGACAAGGTCGTCATCACCAAGGGGCCGGCGGTCGAGGCGACGGGGCTGCTGGCCGTTCTCTTCAAGGAACGGTTCGTCGAGGCCGGAGGACCCGCCTTCCAGCGCGAGGCTGAAACGATGTTCTATCAAATGAGCGTGCTCGACGATTGCGCGATCGCGCGACGGTTCGAGGGCGTGCGCGCCATGCACGACGCGACCGAGTGCGGCATCTGGGGCGGGCTCCACGAGATGGCGACCGCGGGAGGATACGGACTGCGCATCGAGAGGGACTCGATCCCCGTGGCGCCCGCCGCTCGAAGGACCGCGGAGCTTTTCGGATTCGATCCGTACTGCGCCATCAGCGAGGGCACGCTCATCGCCGTCGTCGCCGCGCATGAAGCGGAGGGTCTCGTTCGAGCGCTCGGGGACGCGGGTATCGAGGGCGCCGTCTGCGGCGAGATCGTTCCGCGCGACCGCGGCCTGACCGTGACGAGCGGCGGCACGCCGGCGATTCTCGAGCATCCGAAGGTCGATCCTTACTGGGCGATCGCCGCGCGCCTTTCGACGTAACGAAGGGAAACGCCTCTCCGCCCGGAGAAGCGACGCGGAATCGATCGCCCGCCGGCCGGTCCGACCCGCCCGATCGCATGAATGCCCGATCCTGATCTTGGCCCGATCTATGCGAAAATCGGGGTTATGAACAGGTTGTTATTCGTCGTCGTTGCCGCCGCCGTGCAGATCGCGACGGCCGCCCGCGCCGGGAACGAAGAATGGGCGGCCCTCAACAAGCGGATGGCGGCGCTGCGGGCGCAGGGCGAATACGCCGAGGCGCTGACCGTCGCGAAGCGGGCCCTGTCCGTCGCGGAAACCGACCACGGGCCGAACCATCCCGACGTCGCGAATTCGCTGCAAAGCGTCGCCATGCTCTACGATGAGCAGGGACGATACGCGGACGCCGAGCCGCTCTGCAGGCGCTCCCTTTCGATATATGAGCGGAGCTTCGATCCGGAACACCCGGCCGTGGCGACGGCGCTCAACAACCTCGCGGCCTTATACTGTTCGCAGGGGAAGTACGCCGCCGCGGAGCCGCTCTGCGAGCGCTCCCTCGCGATCAGGCAAAAGGTCCTCGATCCGAACCATCGCGACCTCGCGACCTCGCTCTACACTCTCGCCGAGATCCGCCGCAGTCAGGGACGGTACGACGAGGCGCAGCCGCTCTATGAACGCTCCATCGCCATCCGGGAAAAAGCCCTTCCGCCCGGCCATCCCGATGTGCCCGCCTCGCTCGAAAAGCTCGCGGAGATCTGCGCCGCGCAGAGCAAGCATGCCGAGGCGGAGCCGTATTTCCGGCGCGCTCTCGAGATCCGCCGAAAGGAGCTGGGATCCGGCCACCCCGTCGTAGCGGCGATGCTCTGCAACCTGGCGGCGCTCTGCACATCGCTCGACCGGCGCTCCGAAGCGGAAGCGCTCTACGAAAGCGCCGTCGCGATATACGAGAAGATCGCCGGCCCGCCCGATCCCGATCTGGCGACGGCGCTCAACAACCTCGCCGTGCTCTACGCGTCGGCGGGGAGGTACGAGCCCGCCGAGCCGCTCTGCGTCCGCTCGCTTTCCATCAGGGAAAGGGCGCTCGGCTCGAACCATCCCGAGGTCGCGATCTCGCTCCGCAACCTCGCCGCGCTCTACCGGTCCCAGGGCAAGTACGAAGCGGCGGAGCCGGTGTGCCGGCGTCTCGTCGAAATCAGCGAGACGATCCACGGCCCCGAGCATCCCGAAGTGGCGGCGGCGCTCGAGAGCCTCGCCGCCCTGTACGAAAAGAGCAACCAGCAGGAAAAGGCCGTCGCCTGCGCGGGGCGCGCGGCGCGCATCAAGGCGAAGGTTCGATAATCGCAGGCCCGCCCCCGCAATCACACCTCCCGCGATCCCCCGCAATCTGGTAAAATACCCCGACCGCGCTCGATCCCGGGATTCGGGCGCGCCGGTCGCCAGCGACAACCGGCGTCTTCAGGGACGCCCCACCACGGGAGGACATTCGTATGCGCGGATGGATCGTCGCCGTATTCGCGGCGCTCGTCTCGCTCGCCGTTCCGGCGATCGTCTCGGCCTTCTCGGGAGCGCCGGCCCCGGCGCTCAAATCCCCAGCCGAATACCTCGGCTTCGAGATCGGCGCCGACCGCTCGCTGGCCGATTACGAGGAGACACGGGGCTACTTCGAGCTTCTCGACGAGGCCTCGCCGTGGGTGCAGGTGAAGAGGATCGGTGCAACGACGCTCGGGCGGCCGATGATCGCGGTCGTTCTTTCGACGCCGGAGAACCTCGAGCGGCTCGACCGCTACGTGGAGATCTCCCGCCGCCTCGCCGATCCGCGCTCGCTCTCCCCCGCCGAGGCCGCCGCGCTCATCGGCGAGGGCAAGATCATCACGATGATAACGACGAGCCTCCACGCGACCGAGGTCGGCGCCACGCAGATGGCGCTCGAGCTCGCCTACGACGTCGCGGCCGGCCGAAGCGAGAGCCTCGCAAAGGCCCTCGAGGAGACGATACTCTACGTCGTCCCGATGAACCCCGACGGCCGGCAGATGGTCGTCGACTGGTACGAAAAATGGATCGGCACCGAGTACGAGGGCGGATCTATGCCGTGGCTCTATCACCACTACGCGGGCCACGACAACAACCGCGATTGGTTCATGCTGAACCTCGCGGAGACCCGCGCCGGCTTCGACCTCTTCTTCAAAAGCGCCGTGCCGCAGGCCGTGCTCGACATGCACCAGATGTGGAGCTCCGGCGCCCGGCTCTTCCTGCCGCCCTACTACCCGCCGGCGAACGAGAACGTCGACCCGGTCCTCTACCGCGCGATGAACCTCGTCGGCTCGTCGATGCAGCTCGCCTGCGAGGAGCGCGGCCTCTCCGGCGTCATCTCGAACGCCTACTTCGACGCCTACTGGGAGGGATCCTCGAACTCGGTCGTCTGGTGGCACAACCAAATCGGCATCCTGAGCGAAGCCGCGAGCGTCGCCGTCGCGAGCCCCATATACATCGAGCCGGGCGAGCTCCGCGGAAGCGAGGCTGGCTTCCCGCGCTACGAGATGATGATCAATTTCCCGAATCCGTGGCCGGGCGGATGGTGGCGGCTCCGGGACATCGTCGACTACGACCGCGCCGCGGCGGACGCGTTCATCGCGTGCTGCGCGCAAAACCGCGAGCGGTTCCTCGAGAATTTCTACCGGATGGGGCTGCGCGCGATCGAGCTCGGCGCGACGCAGAAGCCGTTCGCGTACGTCATGCCGGCGCCGCAGCGCGATCCGGTGACCGCGGCCCGTCTCGTGGAAGCGCTCATGCTCGGCGGCGTCGAGGTCCATCGCGCGACCGAGGATTTCATGAGCGGCGACCGGCGGTACCGCGCGGGGTCGTTCGTCGTGCGGCTCGACCAGCCCTTCGGCCGCTACGCGAAGGATCTGCTCGAGGTGCAGAGGTACCCCGACACGCGCGCGAGCGCGAACGCGCCCATCGAGAAACCGTACGACGTCACCGGGTGGACGATGCCGCTGCAGATGGGGGTCTCTTGCGATGAAATCCCCGAGCCGTTCGAGGCGGCGCTCGAGCTCCTCGCGGAGTTCCCCTATCCCGCGGGCCGCGCCGCGGCCGGCGCGTGGGGGGCGGCGCTCCGCCCCGAGATCAACGCGTCGTATCGCGCGGTGAACGAGCTCCTCGGGCAGGGGTTCGCCGTTCGCCGTCTCGACGAGGCGGCCGGGGCGCTCCCCGCCGGAACGTTCGTCGTGCCCGCCGGCGCGAAGCTCGCCCCTGCCGCGGCCGATATCGCCGCGCGGCTCCACGTCGAATTCCTTCCGCTCGAAAGCGAGCCCTCCGTGCCGGCGCACGAAATCCGCGCCGCGAAGACCGCCCTCTTCAAACCATGGGTGGCAAGCATGGACGAGGGCTGGACGAGACTTCTCTTCGACTCGTTCGACGTCCCGTACCAAAACGTCACGAACGAGGACGTGAAGAAGAACGCGATCAAGGATTTCGACCTTCTCGTCATTCCGAACGTCCGCCCCGGCATCATCAAGAACGGCGCGAGCGACGATCCGGAGAGCGCGCGGTGGCATCGGCCCCTTCCACCCGAGTACGCGGGCGGCATCGACACGCAGGGCGTGGAGAACGTCAAGGCGTTCGTCGAGGGCGGCGGCGCGCTCGTCTGCTTTGGCAACGCCTGCGCCTTCGCGATCGAGACGCTCGGGCTTCCCGTGCGGAACGTTCTCGACAAGGTGCCGAGCGACAAATTCTACTGCCCGGGATCGATTCTCAAGACCTCATTCAGGCGGAACCATCCCATCACCTACGGGATGCCCGAGGAGGGACATCTGTTTTTCTCGAACAGCCCGGTCTTCGCGACCTCGGTGCCGTTCGGCAAGTTCGATCGCGCGGTGCTCGCGAGCTTCACCGACAAGGAGCCTCTCGCGAGCGGGTATCTCCTCGGCGGCGAGCTGCTCTACCGCAACGCCGCGCTCGTCGAGTACACGGTCGGAAAGGGCCGGGTCGTGCTCTTCGGATTCAACCCGCAGCACCGGTGCCAGACGGCCGGAACGTACAAGCTCCTTTTGAACGCAGTGCTCGAAGCAAGGAGACATCCATGAGCAAAGCGATCTCGATCGGCATCCTGACGCTCCTCGCGTGTTTCGCAGCGTCCTCTCCGGCCGTATCCTGCACGAACCTCATCGTGACGAAGGGGGCGTCCGCGGACGGATCCGTCATGATCACCTACACGTGCGACGGGGAGTTCCATCCGCGACTGCGGTACGAGCCCGCCGCCGACCACGGACCCAACGAAACGATCGAGATTCGGGATTGGAGCGGGAAGGTCAAGGGAACGATCAAACAGGCGCCGCACACATACGCCGTCGTCGATCTCATGAACGAGCATCAGGTCGTCATAGGAGAGACGACCTTTACGGGTCGCGAGGAGCTCAAGAATCCGGACGGGGTGCTGCACTACTGGTGGCTCATGCGTCTCGCGCTCCAGCGCGCGAGAATGGCCCGCGAGGCGGTCGAGGTCATAGCGGCCCTCGTCGAGGAGTACGGCTACGCGAGCGAGGGGGAGTCGATATCGATCGGCGATCCGAACGAGGCGTGGCTCATGGAGATCATAGGCCCCGGGCCGGGCGGGAAGGGCGCCCACTGGGTCGCCCTGAGAATCCCCGACGGCTCCGTGTGCGCGCACGCCAACAAGGCGCGGATCGGCGCGTTCCCCCTGAACGACAAAAAGAACTGTCTCTACTCTCCCCGCGTCATCGACTTCGCGATCGAGAAGGGGTACTACGACCCGGCCTCGGGCAAGCCGTTCGATTTCAGCGAAGCCTACTGTCCCGCCGACATGCAGAAGCTCCGCTACACCGAGACGAGGGTGTGGAGCATCTTCCGCCGCGTCGCGCCGTCGCGCGAGTGGCCCGCGGACTACCACCGCGGCGTCGCGGGCGCGAAGCCGTACCCGCTCTGGATCAAGCCCGACGCGAAGCTCACGCGCCAGGACGTCTTCCGCCTCATGCGGGATCACTACGAGGGAACGGACTACGACATGACGAAAGGGATCGACGCCGGGCCGTTCGGATCGCCGAACCGCTGGCGCCCGATGACGTGGCGGGTCGACGGCGACGACTACACGTGGGAGCGGCCCATATCGACGCAGCAGACCGGCTTTTCGTTCGTGTCGCAGTCCCGCTCCTGGCTCCCCGATCCGATCGGCGGCGTGCTCTGGTACGGCGTCGACGACACCTACTTCACCTGCTACGTCCCGCTCTACTGCGGCATCGACGCCGTGCCCCGCTCGTACGCTGCCGGAAGCCTCAGGGAGTTTTCGTGGGATTCGGCGTGGTGGGTGTTCAACTTCGTCGCGAACTTCGCCAACCTCAAGTACTCGTACATGAAAGAGGATATCCAAGCGGTTCAAAGCGAGCTCGAGGCGGGGTTCGACGCCCTGCAGCCCGTGGTCGAGAAGACGGCGCTCTCGCTCTCTGAGCGTGATCGAGCGCTCATGACGAGGTATCTCACCGATTACTCGACAAGCCGCGCCGAAACCGTCGTGAGACGATACCGCGAGCTCGGCGAGCTCCTTATCCGTAAATACAACGACGGATACGTGATCGATCCCGACGGACGGGAAAAGGAAGTCGGCTATCCCGAGCCGTGGCTCCGGGAGGTCATTCGCGCGCGGCCCGAGCGGTTCCGGATCGAGACGGCCGATTCGCTGAGAACCGTGCTGCCGTACTGAGCCCGCGGCGGGGCGGCTCTCCCGCTCAATCCTCGGCGCCGGCTTCCGCGTCCAGATCTTTCAGGCGCCGGTCAAACGAGGTCTTCGTTTCGGCGTGCTCGCCGCTCGCCGTCTCGAGCGCCTCGAAGCACGTCTCGATTTCCCTCTGGGCCCCGTGGATCTCGATCGAAACCTGCGCGATTGCGGCGCTGTCGCAAGCGAGCGAGGCGGCCTCGAGCTCCGCGTAGAGGCGTTCGAGCGACGCTTCGGCCGCGGCGATCCGGCCCTCGAGACCGGCGATCCGCTTCTCGAGCGGACGCAGCGCTTCCGCCCGCTCGCGCACGAGCCCGGCCCGAAGCCGCCGCGTTTCTTTCCTGTCCGCGCGCCGGCGCGCGGGCGCTTCCTCGGCCGCGCTTTCGCCGCTATCCCGCTCCTCGTCCCACCCCCGGTCCTCGAGAAACCGCTGATAGCTCCCCTCGAACACGCTCGCTCCCCCGCCCTGAAAGACGACGAGCCGCTCCGCGAGACCGTGGAGCAGCATCTCGTTGTGCGTCACCATCACGACGGCCCCCTCGAAGGCGTCGATCGCCTCGAGCAGGGCGTCGCAGGATTCCATGTCGAGGTGGTTCGTCGGCTCGTCGAGGAGCAGCAGGTTGACGGGCGTCGCGATGATCGTGCCGAGCAGCACGCGGTTCTTCTCGCCGCCGGAGAGCACCTTGATCTTCTTGAGGGCCGCGTCACCCTCGAACATCATCATGCCGCAGATGTTGCGCGCCTGCTGCTGATCGATCGCGGGGTCGGCGTGGTAGATCTCGTCGAGCACCGTCCGTTCGTCGTCGAGCGTCCCGACGTTCGCCTGCGCGTAGTATCCGACCGCGGCGGTGGCGTTTTGAACGATCTCCCCCGAGAGGGGCGCGAGCTGTCCCGCGAGCGCGCGCAGGAGCGTCGTCTTCCCCTTGCCGTTCGGCCCGACGACGCAGAGCCTGTCGTAGGGCCCGACGGAGAACGAAAGGTCCGAAAAGAGCGGACTCTCCGGCTCGTACGCGAACGAAATCCCCCGCGCGTGCATGACGGGCTTGCCGTTCGAGGGCTTCGACCGGAAAGAGAAATCGAGGTTTTTCTCCTGCTCGAGCTTCTCGAGCTTTTCGTGCCGCTCGAGGGCCTTGATCCTCGATTGAACGCGTCTCGCGAGCGGCGCCTTCGCCCGGAAGCGGCGGATGAAGATCTCCGCCTGCTTCCGCTTTTTCTCGTCGCTGATGCGGGTCCGCTCGTAGGTCTCCTCGTCCGCGGCGAGCCGAGCGTAGAGCTTCCCGGTGTCCCCCGCAATCTTGCGGAAGCTCTTCCGGTGGATCCCGACCACGTGGGTGGCCACCGTGTCCATGAAGCCCCGATCGTGCGTTATGAGCATAAGCTCGCCGCGCCAGCTACGAAGATGCTGGGCGAGCCAGCGAATGGAGGTGATGTCGAGGTAGTTGTTCGGTTCGTCGAGCAGGAGGAGGTCGACCTCCCGGACGAGCGTTTTCGCCAGATTGAGCCGCACCTGAAAACCGCCCGAGAGCTCCGACGGGCTCTTTTCGAAATCGCGCTCGCTGAAACCGAGCCCGGCGAGGATCTTCTCCACCTTCCAGCGATGGTCGCGCTCGGCCTCGGGGAGCCCGCGGCACCCTTCGAGCAGCACGGTCTCCGCGGCGAAGTCCGGCTCCTGCGTGACGTAGCCGATCGAGTAGTTCCGCGGCAGCGCGATCGAGCCGGAATCGGGCTCCTCCTCTCCGGCGATGAGCCGGAACAGAGTCGTCTTGCCCGAGCCGTTTCGGCCGACGAGACCCACCCGTTCGCCCGATCCGATCGCGCAGCTCGCGTTCTTGAAAAGCTCTTGCCCGCCGTAGCTCTTCGATATGCCGTCGACGACTATCATCGCGCTCCGTCGCTTCGCGTGACTCCGCCTTTCGCGTCGGTGAAATATAGCCTGTCCATGCCGCCGATTCAACGGCGAGCGCGGGGATCGGGAGAATAGTTCGTGTGGCGCGAACGGCGGATGGAGGCTATCATGATGGCGCCGGCCGGCGTCCCCGCGATGCCGTCCGGTCCGGCGGGCCTCGCGCCCGCACGCTCCACGGCGGCCGCGTCCCGGGGAGGATTCGCTTTGAAACGGCGCTTGCCGGCGATTCTCGTCGTCTCGACGCTCCTGTGTGCGTCGGCGCCCCTCTGCGTCGCGGCCTTCGCGCGCTTCTCCTTCGATCAGCGCTACCTCGCCATACCCGGCCGGTACACGAAGGACCGCTGCTTCGTGAAGCGCGGAGGAGAGTGGCACTGCTTCATGATCGCCGGGAACGACTCGGCGATGGATTGGCGGGTGCCCGGGAACGAAGTCTCGTTCGCCCACGCATCCACGAGGGACTTCCGCCGCTGGACGATGCATCCGGACGTCCTCGGCATCGGCACCGGAACGTGGGACGAGAGGAACATCTGGGCCCCCGATATCGTTCCGTGGGGTGACGGTTACCGCCTGTACTACACGGGGGTCGATTCGAGCGTCGTCCAGCGCATGGGAATGGCGGAGAGCGCGGATCTCTTCGAATGGCGCGGCTATCCCTCGAATCCGATCTATCGCCCCGATACCGCTCTCTACGACTGGGGCGATGGTCGTTGGTCCAACTGCCGGGATCCCGACGTCTTCCTCCTCTCCGATACGTTGCACGTCCTGCATACCGCGACGACACGGGACGGCCTCGGCGCCGTGGACCATGCGGTTTCGACCGACGGCGTCGCATGGATCGACCGGGGCCCGCTCTTCGTGAACGATTCGTGGCCGGTGCTCGAATCCGTGCAGCTGGTCGAGCGGGAGGGCCGCTGGTACCTCTTCTTCAACGAGCACGGCGTGCTCGGGATCTCCGTCGTGCGAGCGGAATCGATGTACGGCCCGTGGCGCAAGGAAACGCGCTCGATCGTCGCGCTCGGGCAGGCGCAGGAGATATTCGGCGACCGGCCGAACACGCTCATCGCCCGCCACAAGAGCTACCTCGCCGGCGGCGTCTATCGAAACGTCATGAAGATCGACTCCCTTTTCTGGGACGACGACGGCGACCCGTACATCGGCGAGGACGCCGCGTTTTTCGAGGAGTGGTCGCCCGTGGACCTCGACGACCCGGACCCGGGCTTCGGGGAGACGGGAAGCGCGATATTCTCGACCGACTCCGCGTTCGCCTACCAGCCGACCTTCGGCGAGAACCCGTCCTTCCGCGGAGAGCCCGTGACGGTCGGGGTCGTCGGCAACTCATGGGTCGGCACGCGCGAGCGTTACCGGGGGCCGCTCACGCCCACCGAGGAAGGCGGGCTCGTCGGCGACGCGGCCGTCGGCGGGGTCCGCAGCAGGGATTTCCGCTTGGCCGGCACGGAGATTTCGTTTCTCATCGGCGGCACGGAGGATCCCGAGAGGGTATTTCTCGCGCTCTGCGATTCGCGCAGTCACGAGATCATCCTGAGCGAAACGGGAACCGGCGCCGAGACGCTCGAACCGCGCCTGTGGAGAACCGACTCCCTCTACGGCAGGGAGGTGTATCTCAAGATCGTCGACGCTTCGCCCGACGGGCACCTCAACCTCGACGAGATCGTCGAACGCGGAGCGCCTCAACCGGTCGCCGACCTTCCGTTCCCGGGATTCCTCTTCCCTCCCTATCCGAATCCGTTCAACGCCTCCTCGACCGTCGTTCTCAGGCTGGACAGGGATTCGCGCGTCGGCGCCGACGTCTGCGGGGCGTCGGGCAACCGGATCCGAACCGTGTTTTCGGGGCCGCTGCGGACGGGGTTCAGGCGTTTCCAATGGGACGGCACGGACGACAGCGGGCGGGCCGCCGCGTCCGGCGTCTATTTCTTCCGCGTGGAGGCGGACGGACGGGTCCGCTCCCGGAAATTCGTGCTCGTGCGGTAGGGCCTCCGACGGAGCGGCGGGCCTCGCCGGCGCGTCTCCATCCGTCACCGGGCCGCGAGGTGCGCGGTCGAGAAGGCCGCCTGCAGGTTGTACCCGCCGGTCGTTCCGTCGACGTCGATTATCTCGCCGCAGAAAAAGAGCCCCTTCACCTTCTTCGACTCCATCGTCCGCGGATCGATCTCCCTGAGATCGACCCCTCCGCGCGTGATGACGGCTTCCGCGATCGGCCGCGGCCGTTTCACCGTGAGGCGGAAATCCTTGAAATGGTCCGCGAGCTTCTTTCTCTCGACGGAGGTGATCTGGCTGCATTTCCTGTCGCCGGGTATCCCGCTCGTTTCGACGAAGACCGGGATGAGCGCCCGCGGGAGAAGCCCCTTCATGACCGTGCGGAGCGCTTTGGCGCCGGAGGCGGAGAACTCGCGGACGAGCCTCGCCTCGAGCTTCGCTTCGTCGAGAGCGGGTTTGAGATCGATCGAGAGCTCGATCCGAGCCTGGCGCTCGTGTTGCTCGACGACGGCGCCGCTGATCCGGAGGACGATCGGACCCGACACGCCGAAATGCGTAAAGAGCATGTCGCCGAACTCGGATGCTATCTTTTTTCCTCCGGCGAACGCCGTCGCCCTGACGTTCTCGAGGGAGAGCCCCTGCAGCTCTTTCGGGAACCGCTCGATCGTTTCGAGGGGAACGAGCGCCGGGCGCGGCGGAACGATCGTATGGCCGAGCGCCGCGGCCATGGCGTACCCGTCGCCCGTCGAGCCCGTCGCGGGATACGAGAGACCGCCGGTCGCGAGTATGACCTTCGGCGCCGGGATGAGGCTACCGTCGTTCGCCATGCGCACGCCCGCCACCGCGCCGGAGGCGCGATCGATCGCGATCTCCCGCACGCGGGCGTAGAGCCTCACCGACACCGCGTGCTCTTTCATGTACGCGGCGAGCGCCTTCACGACGCCCGAGGAGCCGCCGGACGACGGAAATATCCTCCCGCCCCGCTCCTCGGTCGTGGCGACCCCGCGGGCGTCGAAAAACGCCACGAGGTCTGCGTTCGAAAACTCCGTGAACGCGCGGTAGAGAAATTTGCCGTTCCGGCCGAAGCTTTCGATGAACGCGGCCGTCTCGTCGGTATTGGTCAGGTTGCACCGGCCCTTGCCGGTGATGGCGAGCTTCCTGCCGAGCCGGTCGTTCCGTTCGAGCAGCAGGACGCGAGCGCCGCCCTCGGCCGCGCGTCCCGCCGCGAACATTCCCGATGCGCCGCCGCCTATTACGATCACGTCGTACGACGTGCCGGACCGGATCATGGCGCGGACCCCGGCTTCCTAGTCGAAGATGTGCTCGGTGTTCTGATACGCGGTGTGAACCTTGTCCACCGCCGCGAGTATCTTCTCCTTGTCGTCGCCCTTAACGGTCTCGACGAGCTCGAGCGTCGCCGCATCGAGCGCCTCGACCGCCGCCTTGAAATCCGCCTGCCGCTCCGCGAGCCGCTTCGGAAGCTCCGCCGCCTTGAGGGCCGGGAGCTTTTCGGCCATCGCCGCCGCGGCGGCGCGGATCTTCTCGAGATCGAAGTCGGGCGCGTAGTAATGGAAGAGCTTGTAGAGCTCCTGATGGTAGGCGTCGAGCTCCTTTACGAGGGGACGGATCGTCCGCACGAGTTGCTCGTAGTAGGCGTGGAACGCCTCGACCTGCTTCAGCATCTCGTCCCCGTTGTCGGCCGCCGCCGCGGCGTGGAGCTGCTGCAGCGCCGATTTCAGGCTCGCCTTCTTCTCGCCCCAAGCCGCCTGTTTCTCGCGAAGAATCCCCGGCAGCGCCGCGGCGTCGAGCTTCGCCGTGAGCGTGTCCATCCGGGGGAGGAGCTCCTTGATCATCGCGAGGTTCTTGTCGGGATACGCGTCGTGCCAAAGCGGATAGACGACGCCGTGCAGATCGCGCAGCTCGGGCACCGACGCCGTTATCTCCGCCTGCGTGAATTCGTGAACCGCCTCGGCTTTCTGCGCGGCCGGCTTCTTCTCGTCGGCCTTCTGGCACGCGCCGACGACCGGCATCGTGAGGATCGCGAGACCGGCGACGAGGAGATACATATAGCGTTTCATCCGAACCTCCCTTTTCGAGACAGGAATGCGCGTCAACGAATCCCAACCTTCAACTATACACTAAAAGGGTTCCTTTTTTGGTCGAATTGTGCGGAGGCGGAAAGCCCGAGCGCCATCACGCGCTCGCGCAGGTCACGGGCGATCCGTTCGGCCGAATCGTGCGGCGAATAGCGGACCGGCTCTCCGGCGAACACCGATATCTCCCCCGGGCGCGCGCGGCGTCGTTTCGCCTGCTTGAGCTCCCACAGGCCGTCGATGCGCAGGGGGATCACCGGCGCGCGAAGCTGCGATACGAGAAGCCCCGTGCCGGGCATGAAGGGGCCGATCGCGCCGTCCGTCGTGTACTTTCCTTCCGGAAACACGAGGATGTCGCAACCCCGGTCCATGAGGCGGCCGGCGAACTCGAAGCTCCGCCGGAATCCGCTCTTTCGAGGCATCGAAAACACGTTGAAGCACAGGACGACGAGAACGTACTGGAGCAGGTTGAACATGCGTCCGAGCGGCCCCGTTCCGGCCGGAGGACGGCGCTTCCCGCGAAGTATCTCTCCGTCCATGGCGATCGCCGTGCGCCCTCTCATTCTCCGCGGAAGCGCCGCGAGAACGAGAGCGTGATCGACGGCCGTGACGTGATTGCAGACGAATACGAGCGGCTCGCGGACGGCCCCGAGGCGTTCCGCGCCGTACGTGCGCTGACGGCCGAGGAGCCGCGCCGCCGGCATGGCGAGGAGATGGAGGATCGCGAGCCGGAGCCAGCTCGCGGG
>JAGUZZ010000354.1:0-2505 GCA_020060525.1 bacterium
GCCGTTCGAAGCGGAGGCGGCGAAGACGCCGCCGCGGCGGAGCCCGGCGACGGCCACGGCCACGAAGAGGACGCCGTGACCCTCACCGCCGAGGCGATGCGGCTCGCGGGCGTCCGTATCCGGGAAATCTCCCTCGAATCCATCGGGCGGACGATCGAGCTCCCCGGCGAGATCCGCTACAACGACGAGCGCCTGATCCACATCACGCCCCGTTTCGCGGGCGTGATCCGCGAGGTCCGCGCGAGGATCGGAGAGCCGGTGCGGCGCGGGGAGGTCCTCGCCGTCATCGAGAGCAACGCGAGCCTCGCCCCCTACTCGATCGAGGCGCCGATCGCGGGGCGCGTGGTCGAGATGCACGCCTCCCTCGGGGAGTTCGTCGGCGAGGATCGCGACCTTTTCGTCGTCGCCGATCTCTCGACGGTCTGGGCCGATTGCGAGGCGTTCGTCGAGAACCTGCCGTTCGTGAGCGTCGGCCGGCCGATCACGATCACCGCGGTCGGATCGGAGGAGTCCGTCGACGGGACGATCGCATACGTCTCGTCGGCGCTCGATCCCGCGACCCGCTCGGCGGTCGTTCGCGCGATCATTCCGGGGAGCGGGCTGTGGCGGCCCGGCGTCTTTATCCGGGGGATCGTCCGCGTGCCGGCCGGGGCGCGCGTGCCCGCCGTCGCGCGAGACGCCGTTCAGCTCCTCGGCGGAAACCCGGTGATATTCGTCGAGGGGGACGAGCCGGGCGAGTTCCGGCCGGTCGCCGTGAGAACGGGACGGCGCGACGGCTCGTTCGTCGAGCTCCTCGAGGGGCCGCCGCCCGGCGCGAGATACGTCGCCGAAGGCGCGTTCGACCTCAAGGCGCAGATCGTGACCCGCGAGGCAGGCGCTCACGCGGGACACGGCCACTAGGAGGAGCGGGCGAATGAAATCGTACTTCGAATTTCTCCTGCGCAACCGTCTCGTCGTCGTCATCGCCCTCTGCGCGCTCGTCGGCTTCGGCCTCTACGGTTACTCGAGGCTCCCGACCGACGCCTTCCCCGACATATCGCCGGTCATGGTCCCCGTCTTCGTCGAGGCGCACGGCATGGCCCCCGAGGAGATCGAGCGGCTCATCGCGTATCCGATCGAGTCGGCGATGAGCGGTCTCCCGGACGTCGCCGTGGTCAAATCGACGTCGGCCTTCGGCATGGCGGTCGTGTACGTCTACTTCGAGGACGACGTCGACATCTACTTCGCGCGGCGGCTCGTCGCCGATCGTCTCGCCGCGGCGTCGGCGTCGCTGCCGGACCTCGACGAGCCGCCGACGCTCGGCCCCATCTCGACCGGCCTCGGCGAGGTGTTCATGTACTACCTCACGGCCGATTCGACGGCCGACACGGGCGGCAAGGAGCCGCTCGCGTGGCTCCGCGAGCTCAACGACTGGGTCGTGAGCGTCCGTCTCATGACCGTCCCGGGCGTCACCGACGTGCTCTCGATGGGCGGGCACGTTCTCCAGTATCAGGTGAACGTCGATCCGTACGCGATGCGCCGGCACGGGGTCGGGCTCGACGAGGTCGTCGAGGCGATCACGGCCAACAACCGCAACGCCGGCGGGCAATTCCTCGTCGTCGGCGCGGAGGAATACCTCGTCCGCGGGGTCGGTCTCATCGAGCGGCGGGAGGATCTCGCCGGCGTGCAGGTGAAGGTCGTGCGGGGCACGCCCGTCCGCATCGGCGACGTCGCCACGGTCGAATACGGGAACGCCGTCCGCCGCGGCGTCGTGACGCTCGACGGCCGCGAGGAGGTCGTCGCGGGGATCGTCATGAAGCTCCACGGCGAGAACACGTCGAAGGTCATCGAGCGGCTCGAGGGCGCGATCGGCGAGGTGCGTGCGTCCCTGCCGCCGGGCGTCTCGCTCGTCTCCTACTACAATCAGGAGACGCTCGTCACAAACGCCGTCGGCACGATGAAGACCGCTCTCTGGCAGGGGGCGGTGCTCGTCGTCGCGACCCTCGTCCTCCTCCTCGGCCATCTTCGCGGCGCGCTCATCGTCGCGCTCTCGCTCCCGCTGTGCGCGCTCATCGCGGCGCTCTTCATGGGATGGAGCGGGATCTCCGCGAACCTCATGTCGCTCGGCGGGATCGCCATCGCGATCGGCATGCTCGGCGACGCCTCGATCGTCATCGTCGAGAACGTCTGCCGGCACCTCGCGGAGGAGAGGAACATAGGCCGCAAGCGGCTCGAAACGATCGCCTCGGCCGGCGCCGAGGTGGCGCGCCCGATCCTCTTCTCGGTCGCCATCATCATCGTCGTGTTCCTGCCGCTCTTCTCCCTCGAGGGCGTCGAGGGGAAGATGTTCTCGCCGATGGCGTTCGCGACGAGCTTCGCGCTCGGCGGATCGATCGTCGCGGCGCTCGTCTTCGCCCCCGTTCTCTCGTCGCTCCTCCTGCGGGTCAAGCCGCGGGACTGCCCGCGCTGCATGGACTGGCTCATGCGCGCGTACCGGCCGCTGCTCGCGGGGGCGCTCCGGCGCAA
>JAGUZZ010000124.1:0-5016 GCA_020060525.1 bacterium
CGAAGCCGCGCGCGAGGAGGATGACGGCGACGGCCGCGACGGCGATCGCCGCCGCGGCGACGATCCGCCTGCCGGGTCCGCGCTTTTCCCGCGCCGACGGATCGATGCGCAGCTTCGAAAGATCCCTCTCCATGGACTCGCGTCCTTTCTCCAGAATGGTGCGGCCCGTATCGAATTGGAAGGACTAATAGTATGCCAGCGCACGGACGCGCACAACGGCAAAAAAATCCGCGGCGCGGAGATCGCGAGCCCCGCGGCCGGCCGAGCGGCCGGGAGCGACCCCGCGGAAAATCCGTGTCATCCGCTCCGGAATTCGAGTCAGATTCATAAGAAGGCGGCCCCGGCCCGATGCACCTTCGCTCCGACGCGCCGCCTGCGGCGCTACCCGCGGTGAAAACAATCCAACGGAGGAGGCAGCCATGCGAAAGGAACGCTGTAAAAGCCATTGCGTCGCGCGCGTCATAGCCGATGCGCTGCTTGCGGTTATCGTCATTTCGGCGTCTCCCGTCCGAGCCGGGTGGGCTCCGGACGGCCTGCCGGTCTGCACGGCCGATGACTATCAGGGGAGCCTCGTCGCAGCGGCTGACGGATCGGACGGCATGCTCATGGTCTGGCAGGATCATCGCGACGCGCAGCTCAAGATCTTCGCGCAGCGAGTGACGAAAACCGGAGACCTCCTCTGGGAAGCGAACGGCGTTCTCGTGGGAGGGAGCCAGAGCTTCCATCCATGGATCTGCGCCGACGGCGCCGGGGGCGCATGGGTTGTTTTCAACCCCGTTGTCTCGGGATATGGGGCTATTTGGGCGCGGCATATCGACGCGTCCGGAACGGTGGGATCGATCGTCGAGATCGCGGGCGGAAGCGCGTGGAGCCACAACACGCTCCCGGTGTGCGCCACGGACGGCGCGGGCGGCGCAATCGTGGCCTGGGTTCAAGAGGTCGATCCCCCTTCGGGCGACCTGCAAATCGTCGCGCAGCGCCTGAGCTCGACCGGAACGAAGCTGTGGGGCACTCAGGGCGTCCTCGTATATTTCGAGATCGGCGCCGGAGAGGAAATTTCGATCGCGGCCGACGCGGGATGCCACGGCGCCTTTCTCGCCTGGAAAACGTCGACCGGGGCAGGCGTCGTCCAGCGCCTCGACGCGAGCGGAGTGCGGTGCTTCGACGGGGCGAACGGCTACGGACTCGGCCTCACGACGCCGGGCTCGCGGGTGCGGGTCGCCGATCGCGTGCGAGCGAGCCAGGGCTGCTACGTGATGCACGCCTGGCGGGGCGGGCTCTTCGACGCGAAGCATCTCAGGGTCGTCGCCCTCGATTCCACGGCGTATCGATTCTGGTACGAAGACGTCGCAACGACCGGGACGACGGACGACGTCGGAGACGATTTCCGCGTGCTCGACAACGGCCTCCAGGGCGCCTTCGCCGTGTGGGACCGGGTCTCCGGCGCCGAGGGGAGAGGCATCTTCGCGACCAACCTCGACTATGACGGCGACGATATCTGGGGCGGCGCGGTCCGGATCTCCGACGCGCAGGAAGGTCATTCGCCCGACGCCGTCGTCGAATGGGGCTACTGGGATCTTCTCGTGAGCTGGGCCGGGTTGTCGGAAGGGGAACCGCGCATCAAGTACATCAAGGTCTACCGCTGGGACGGTTCGACCGGGACCGACCGTCTCGTGCCGGGAGGCTATTCGAGTATGAGGCCCTGCATCGTCGCCTCCGAGAGCGGCACCGCGTATCCGCTCATCTGCTGGATGGACGAGCGCCCGGGCGGGGGCATGACGGACATCTACGCCGCCGGTCTCAGGAGCGACGGATTGCCGCTCCGTTCGAACCTCATGGCGACGGCGCTCCGTCCCGAGATTCCGGTCGGCGTCGCCGGCGAAGGCTGGCATTCGTTCTACGTCACCGTCAAGAACTGGGGACCGTGCGCGTCGGACAGCTTCTGGACCACGGTGTTCCCGAATCAGGCGACGCCTCCGTCCGTGGGGGACGAGCCGGGCTCCGGCGTTCAGTCGGTTCGCTGCGGGCCCGTTCCCGCGTACGACTCCGTTCACGTCGAGATCCTCGTCGAGGCGCCTGAGTATCCCGCAACCTGGTCGATGTGGGGCTTCGCCGACTACCGCGGCGAGATCGACGAATGGGGGGACGAGGACGACAACGTCGTGGGACCCGTGTCGTACGACTGGATCGGATTCGCGAACCTCGAGGTCACGAACGTCGTCATGAATACGATCCCCTATCCGCTCCAGTTCATCACCGCCACGGTGACCGTCAAAAACACCGGCACCGCGGCGGCGAGCCCCGCGCGGATCGACTACTGGATGGACGAGGCGTCGCCTCCGGCCGAAGGCGCGACGGGCGACCAGTACCACACCTCTTTCAACATCGATCCGGGGGACTCCGTCGTGTGGACCACGTCCGGCGCGACGAGCATGTCGTTCTGCCGGTGGACGAGCTGGTTCCGGGTCGACACGCACGATCTCGTGAACGAATCGAACGAGGACGACAACCTGAGCGGGCCGCATGACGTCAACTGGCAGATCCCGCCGCAGGACGGCTGGCCGGTCCTCACGGGGGCGGGATTCCATTCCTCTCCCGCGATCGCGGAGATGGACGGCGATCCGATGACGCTCGAGGTCGTGATCGGCTGCGACAACGGACGGCTCTACTGCTTCGACCACGCGGGACAGCCGGTCGCGGGATGGCCCGTCATCCTCGGCGATTCGATATTCTCGTCGCCGGCCGTCGGCGATATCGCGGGAGACAGCCGCAACGAGGTCGTCGTCGGCTGCGACGACGGACGCATATACGCGTACGATTGTTACGGAGTGAAACTCTGGCACCTCGAGACCGGCGCTCCCGTGAGGACGACGCCGACGCTCGCCGACCTCGACGACGACGGCAAGCTCGAGGTGATCTGCGGGTCGACGGGGTACCTGTACGCCGTGAGGGGGAACGGCGCCTCGTTCGGAGCCGGATGGCCGATCGATCTCGCCGGCGCGATCCCCACCTCGACGGCCGTCGGCGACGTGGACGGAAACGGATCGCTCGAGATCGCGTTTCTCACGAACGCCAAGCCGACGCCGTATTCGACGGTACATCTCGTGAAATCGACCGGCGCCCCGTATTCGGCGTCGTGGCCGTTGGCGGCCGATACGATCGTCGTCGCCGGGCCGGTGCTCGGGAGCATCGTCTCGCCCGCGACGAGCCTCGAGATCGTGGCGGCCGGGATCAACGGCAAGGTCTATGCGTGGAATTACAGCGCCGGCTCTTGGCCGGGCGCGACGCGGCTCAGCGGCAGAGTGGACGCCGCGCCGGCGCTCTACCACCACGACAAGGACGGCAATCTCGAGATCGTCGCCGGATACAGGCGGTATTCCTGCTTCGGCTCTCCGCCCCTGTGCTCGTGGCATGGCGGCGTTTCGGCCGTCGACGACGTGGGCGGGATTATTCCGGGATGGCCCCAGTCGCTCGGCATATGGCCGGGGGGCGGGGGGGTCCCATCGCCGATCGTTCTCGGCGTTTCAACGGAGATCATGGGCGGCAGCCCGTACAACCGGCTGTATTCGTGGAACAGGGACGGAGCGGCCGTGTATGGATTTCCGCTCGATGCGGGCGGCGACATCGTCACGTCGGCGGCGGCGGGCAACCTCGACGGAGACGGATGGATCGAGCTCGTCGTCGCGTCCGGCAACGGCAGCATCCGCTGCTACAAGCTCCGCTCGTCCAACTACACGGAGGGATCCCTCGTGTGGCCGATGCTCGGGCACGACCGCGCGCGGACCCACTGCTTCGGGTTCGAGGTGCCGACGGGCGTGGACGACGATGCCGACCTCGCCCCTGTTGCGAGCGCCATCCGCTCGATCTTCCCGAATCCGTTCAATCCCTCGACGCGGATCGTCTTCGACCTCGCGTCCTCGGGGCGCGTTGAGATCGCGATCTTCGACGCCGCGGGGCGGCGCGTCGCCGTGCTCGTCGACAGCGAGCTCGAGGCCGGACGATACGAAATCGCGTGGAACGGCCGCACCCTCTCGGGAGGCGCCGCCACATCGGGCGTCTATTTCTGCAGGCTCGAGGCGGGGGCGGTCGTCGAGAACAGAAAGCTGGTGTTGATACGGTAGGATCGCGCCGAAAGGGACGGTAAGCGGCGGCGGGAGCGGAGCGGCGAGCTTCGCTCCCGTTGTATCGCGGAGCCTCGATCAGGCCGGCCGCGTCTGGGAGCCCCGAAAACCCGTTTGTTCGTCGAGCCGCGATCGAGGCGGCGAGGTCAATACGCGACGGGCTTTTTGAGCCAGACGGTGACGCCGAGACGGAGGTCGAAGGAATCGTACTTGTCCTCGAGCGGCACGTTGGCGCTCGTGAGGACGGCGTCGCTCGAGACGTTTTCGAGGAACGGTCCCGAGAACGCCTTCGTCTGAAGGCCGACGTTGTAGAGGCCCTCGAGGGAGAGGCACACGTTCTCGGCGAGCGCCGATTCCACGCGCACCGCGGCGAGCCCCCGCGCGGCGCCCATTTTCCCGCCGCCCGAGATGAGCTCCGTCGAGCCGTATCCCGCTCCGAGCCCGAGGGACGGGCGGAACCATTTGGCCTCGGTGCGCCAGTGCCGGCGAGCGATCCCCAGGTATTCGAAGTGGCGGAGCTTGCCAGCGAACCCCTCGTAGTCGTTGTCGTAGATGAACTCGGGATAGAACGCAGCCGCGAAGTACAGCTCGACGGACCATGCGTTCTCCGCGAAGCTCCTGCCGAGCGAAACGCCGAGCGAGAGGCCGGGCTCGAGCCGCTCGCCGCCCTGCGCCCCGAGCTCGTTCTCGAGGCCCTCGAGCGAGGGGAGACTCACGCCCGTCCCCGCGCGGAGGAAAAAGCGTCCCTCGGCCGCCGCGGATCCGGCGTGCAGAACGATCGCCGCGACCGCCGCGGCGGCGAATACGGAGAGCGAGCGCTTCGTCGTCATCTATCCGGCCTCCTCGGTAGTGCCCTCCCGCGGATGCGATCCCCCGCGGGCCGGAGCCCGCGCCG
>JAGUZZ010000349.1:0-3705 GCA_020060525.1 bacterium
GACGCTCTTCCGATCTGCGCCGAAGGGGGCCGCGCCTCGGGGCTCGCCGTCGAAACGGCCGCGTTCCTCGCCAAGCGCGCCCTCGTCGAGGGGATCGTCACCGGACCGATATCGAAAGAGGCGCTGCAGAAAGGCGGCTTCGGCTACCGCGGCCACACGGACATGCTCGCGAGCCTCTTCGGCGCCCACGAGGCCCAGATGATGATGGTGAACGGGCGGCTGCGCATCGTGATCCTCACGCGCGACATGCCGCTCAGGGAGGTCCCGGCGGCGGTCACGAAGGATCGAATTCGCGCGGGAGTTCTCGTCACGGCGCGCTCGCTCGAGGAGCTCTGGGGGATCGAGCGGCCCCGGATCGCCGTCGCCTCCCTCAACCCGCACGGCGGCGACGGGGGCGTTCTCGGCGACGAGGAGCTCGTGACGGTCGTTCCGGCGCTCAAGGCCCTGCGCCGCGACGGCGTCGCGGTCGACGGGCCGTTCCCCGCCGATACATTGTTTTACAAATGGGAGGATAAAGGGTACGATGCCTACGTCGCGCTCTACCACGACCAGGGAATGATTCCGTTCAAGCTGGCCGGGTTCGAGCGGGGCGTCAACATGACGATCGGCCTGCCCGTCGTGCGGACGTCGGTCTGCCACGGGACGGCCTACGATCTCGCGGGGAGCGGGACCGCCGGCACGGGAAGCCTCGAGAGCGCCGTGGCGCTCGCGATCGAGTGCTGTCTCGCGCGGCGGCGCCGGCGCGGCGCCTCGCCCCCGTAACGCAGGGCGGCGCGGCATGGAGCAGGATCAGAGGATCATCGTCGGCGTCTACCACCTCTCGAAGAGCTTCGGGAAGCACTTCGGGCTCCACGACGTCAATCTTCAGGTGGCGAACGGCGAGTTCGTCTTTCTCGTCGGGCCGAGCGGCGCGGGGAAGAGCACGCTGCTCCGCATGATCTACATGGACGACTTCCCCGACTCGGGCCAGGTCGTCGTGGGGCCGTACGTCTCGACGCGCATGAGGTCCTCCACCATCGCGGAGCTTCGCCGCAAGACGGGGATCGTTTTTCAGGATTTCCGGCTCCTCGGCGACAAGACCGTTTTCGAGAACGTCGCGCTCGCGCTCAAGGCGGCGGGCGCCGGCCTCGGCGAGATCAAGAAACAGGTCACCGAGATCCTCATGCGGGTCGGGCTCTACCACAAACGCTACGATTTCCCGCACGAGCTCTCCGGCGGGGAGCAGCAGCGCGTCGCCATCGCGCGCGCGATCGCGAACCGCCCAGCGGTGCTGCTCGCCGACGAACCGACGGGCAACCTCGACGCGGTCGTCACGAGGAGCATCCTCGAGCTCCTGTTCAAGATCAACGCCGGGGGAACCGCGGTGCTCATGGCCACGCACGATCTCGAGCTCGTGAAGAGTTTCGGCCAGCGCATCATCTATCTCGAGGGCGGGCGCGTCGTCAAGGACAGCGAGATGATATACGTCGGAGATCTGCGGCGGAAGATCGACGGTTCGCCCGTCGGCCGCCGCGCGGAGCGCCTCGAGGGGCGCGACATCCGGGGCGAGGGGGAGGGGCGGTGAACGCGGCGCAGTTCGGATACGTGTTCGACGAGGCGGCGACGATGCTCCGCAGGCACAAGGCCGCGAACGCCGTCTCGATCGTCATCATGGGGCTCTCGCTCCTCATCCTCGTCGTGTTTCTCCTCGTCACCATCAACGTGCAGGCCGTCATCGACCGGGCGGGGGACGAGATGCGGGTCTACGTCTATCTCGCGGACGGGGCGGGCGAGGCGGCGGCGCGCGATATCCAGATGCGCCTGCTCGGATTGCCGGGGGTCGAGGAGGTCGTGTTCGTCCCGCGGGAGGAGGCGCTCCTCTCGTTCCGCGAGACGCTCGGGAAGAACAGCGACATGCTCGACGCGCTCGAGGGCAACCCGCTCCCCGACGCGTTCCGCGTGAAGGTGAAGCCGGAGTACCTGCGGAGCGAACGCCTCGAAGAGATGGCCCGGAACGTCGAGGGGTGGAGCGGCGTCGAGGAGGCGCGCTACGGGGAGCGATGGCTCGAGCGGGGGGAGAAGCTCGTCAAGGGGTTCTATTTCGCCGATCTCTTCGTCGGGCTCATCATCCTGCTCTCCGTCGTCTTCGTCATCGCGAACACGGTCCGGCTCACCGTGATCTCGCGGCGGCGCTCGATCGAGGTCGCGCGGCTCGTCGGCGCGACGAACGCCTACGTCAGGATCCCCTTTCTCGTCGAGGGCGCCGTCCAGGGCGCCGTCGCCGCCGGCCTCGCCGTCGCGCTCTCGGCGATCGTCCACGCCGTCGCGCGCCGGCACCTGCCGGGGCTCCTCTTTCTCGGCGGCGACGCGATCGCCGCCTTCGTATTCTTCTGCACGATCCTCGGGGCGATCGTGAGCCTCGGTGCGATGAGACGGCTGCTGCGGTTCTAGCGGCGCCGGAACGGAACGTCATGCGCACGCCGAACACATACGCGCGCTCGATCGTCGCGGCGGCGTCGCTCGCCCTCGCCCTCGCGTTCTCGTTCTCGGGCGCCGCGGCGCAGGATCCCGATCTCGAGCGGCAGCTTCGCGAAAAGGACGCCGAGCTCCGCAAGCTCCGCGAGGAGATCGCCGAGCAGCGCAAGCTCATCGCCGACGTCGAGAAGAAGGAACGGGACGCCGCCGATTACCTGAAGAAGCTCGAGAAGGAAGAGGGGCTCACGAGGCGGCTCCTCCGGGGGCTGAACGACAAGGAAGCGATGCTCGAGCGGCAGGCGGAGGCCCTGCGCAAGGATCTCGCGTACAGCGAAACGGTGTACCGGCGCCGCCTCTCGATACTCGCGGGGCGGCTGCGGGGGATATACAAGGACGGAGCCCAGTTCGCGTGGCAGGAGCTCCTCGGCGCGGGCAGCTTCGACGACCTTCTCAACCGGTACCGGTACCTCTCCGCCGTCGCCGAACGGGACGCGGACCTCGTCGGGGAGATCCGCGAGCGCAAGACGGCGATCGGACGGCAGGAGGCCGGGATCACGGAAAACCTCGCGCAGGTGAGCGCCGCTCGAAAGGAAAAGGAGACGGAGCTCGCGCGTCTGCGCGAGAACGAGCGCAAGCGACAGCGCAGCCTCGCCTCGCTCAAGACGAGCAAGACGAAGTATCAGAAACGCATCGAGGATCTCGCGAGGGCGGAGCAGGAGATCCTGTCGATCATCGGAGACCTCGAGCGGGCGCGCGCGGCGGCCGCCCCCGCCGACGAAGCGGCGTACGCCGAGAAGGATTTCCCCTCGCTCAAGGGCCGGATGGCGCCCCCCGTCGCGGGGAGGACGGTGCGCGGCTTCGGCCAGTCGAAGCATCCGGAGTTCGGCACGGTCACGAACAACACGGGGATCGACATCGAGGCCCGCGCCGGCTCGCCCGTGCGGGCCGTCGCCCGCGGAAAGGTCGAATACGCGAGCCTGCTCCCGGGCTTCGGCAACTGCATCATCATCGCGCACGGCGGCGGGTACTACACGCTCTACGCGCACACGTCGAAGATATTCACGAGGCAGGGGGCCACGGTGAACGGCGGAGACCTCATCGCGGAGGTCGGCGACGCCGCGACGGGCGCCTCGGCGCCGTTCCATTTCGAGATCCGCAAATCGAAGACGCCGCTCGATCCGGCGCAGTGGCTGAAATGACGCAGCCGGCGCGAGGCCCCCGGGGGGCCGGGCGCCGGGCGCCGCCGCGGCC
>JAGUZZ010000280.1:0-2694 GCA_020060525.1 bacterium
GAGCCTCGAGGCTCGCCGCCCACAGCTCGATCGTTTCCACCTCCGCCGTCTTGAGCCGGGGCATGTCGATCGGCATGAGCTCTCCCTTGATCCCCTCGTCTCCGCGGATCTTCATGAGGAGGTAGCTCCGGCTCGGCTCTTTCGTATCCACGAGCATGAGCGTGTCGATCTGGCGGCTCGGCACGTCCGCGACGGCTTCCGTCATGTTCGCCGGTTCGAGGGAGAGGCGCGCCTTCGGGTAGGATCCGGCGTGACAGCCCGAAGTGGCGCAGCTTCGCTTGAAGATCTTCGCCGTTCGCGCTCCGAGCGCGGCGCGGAGGGAATCGGTGAAGGTCACCGTTTCCGAAGCACCGCGCTCGGCGGACGGAGCCGCCGCGAGATGGGTGAAAAACGCCACAATGAGGATGAACGCCAGTCGCGTGCCGGTGTTTTTCATATACGCCTCCCTTCGCGCCCGATGGCGGCGTCAGTTGTCTCGTGCGCCTTTCGAAATCCAGTTCTTCACGGTCTGGATGCGGTTCGAAGAAAGCGGCATGCCCGGCGGCATGCGCTGTCCTTCCGTCTGGCGCCCCTCCAGTTTCGTTATGAGATAGCTTTCCTCCGGCGCAAATGGCTCGACGCGTTTCATCGCCGGTTCCTGCGCCGAAAAGACGTCGACGAGCCCGGCGTACGACTGCCCCGTGGAGAGCACGAGCCCGAGCTGCCCCGGCGCCGCGTGGCATCCCGAGATCGCGCAGCTGCCGGTGAAGATCGGCTGGATATCGACGGCGAAGGACGGGTCCTCTTTGACGGTCGGGGCCGTCGAGTCGCCGTCGCCTCCGCCGCAGTGCTGGACGAGCGCCAGGATCGCCGCCGCTCCCGCGATGACGACTAATCGCTTCATACTTGCGGGTCCCTCCTTTGCGCCGCTATCGACGGCCGGCCGTCTCCGGGTCGAGAACGAGGCGGCGACCGAACTCTCCGAGCACTTTGTATTCTATCCGGACCCCGTTCGGCAACGCAAAAAGCGCGGCGACGCCCTCGAAAGATGAAAGCGCCCTCGCGGCCTCGACGGGACCGAGCACGAAAAACCCCGTGGAGAGCGCGTCGGCGGCGAGCGCCGTCGGCGCGGCGACGGTGACGCTCAGCACGCCGTCGACCGTGCGGCCGGTGCGGGGATCGATGATGTGTCCGTAGCGGCGGCCGTCGATCTCGACGAAGTTCTCGTAATTGCCCGAGGTCGCCACCGCCGCGTCGGCGAGAAGGATCGTGCCGACCGTTCCGAGACCTCCCCGCGGATCCCGGACGCCGATGCGCCAGCCCCGCCCGCCGGGCGGCGAGCCGAGGGCGTATATGTTGCCGCCGAGGTTGACGAGCGCTCTGCGGATGCCGCGCCGCTCGAGGATCGCCGCGCCGCGGTCGACGGCGTATCCCTTGGCGATGCCGGCGAAATCGATCTGAGCGCCGGCCGGGAGCGAGACGGCGAGAGCCTCGTCATCGAGCGAGATCCCGTCGCAGCCGACGAGGGCGAGCGCGGAGTCGATCGCGCCCGGGGACGGGAGGGCCGGCTCGCCGCCTTGGAAACCCCAGAGAAGAACGAGCGGGCGGACCGTGGGGTCGAAGGCGCCGAACGTCCCGCGCGAGTACCGGAGCGAGCTGTCGACGAGGGCGAAGAGCTCGGGCGATACGGCGACCGGACCGCTCCCCGCGCCGGCGTTGAGGAGGGAAAGCTCGCTCGAGTCCGCCCACGCGCTCATGACGCTCTCGATGCGGCGGAACTCCCTGAATACCTCCTGCGCGGCTTCCTCGGCCTCCGCGGCGCCGGCGCCGGCGACGGTCACCCACGCCGCCGTGCCCATGACGAACGTTTCGGCCGTATACGGCTCGGGCCGGGCGCAGGATGCCGCTGATACGGCGCAGGCCGCGGCGAGGAGGGAAAGGACGGTCGTTCGGGCGAGGCTCATGGCGTTCGCGGTTTGCCGAGGAGCCGGCACACCCGGCTCTTGTATTCCTCGACGCCCGGCTGGTCGAAGGGGTTGACGCCGAGAAGACGCGCCGAGACGGCGACGGCGATCTCGAAAAAGACGAAGAGCGCGCCGATCGAGTCCGGGGCGACGGAAGGCGCCTCGATCGTGACGACGGGCAGGCCGCCCGCGGCGTGCGCGTCGCGCGTTCCCTCGAAGGCGCAGCGATTCACAACGGCGAGGCTTTTCCCCGCGAGGTAGTTGAGCCCGTCCGAGTCGTCCTCCGCGTTCTCGAGCGCTATATCCGCTCGCGGACGGGCCGCCGAAAGAAACGTTTCGAGTATGAGGCGGGATCCCTCCTGGAGATACTGTCCGAGGGAATGGAGATCCGTCGTCATGACGGCGTAGGCGGGAAAGAGACCTCGGCCCCCCTTGCCCTCCGATTCGCCGGCGAGCTGTTTCCACCATTCCGCGAGCGAGGCGAGCTCGGGATGGAAGGTCGAGAGGACCTCGATCGCGACGCCCCGTCCGTGCAGGAGATGCCGGACGAGCGCGTACCGCGCGGCGCCGTTCGAGGCGTCCATCCTCGTCGAGCGGCCGAGCTCGGCCCGGGCTCCCCCGATCATTTCCGCGACCGGTATCCCGGCCGCGGCGCAGGGGAGGAGGCCGACGGGCGAGAGGACGCTGAACCGCCCGCCGACGTTCCCCGGAATGTCGAACGTCCGCCACCCCTCGCGCGCGGCCGTCGCGC
>JAGUZZ010000093.1:0-2587 GCA_020060525.1 bacterium
GGCCGCGCGCGACGCCGCGCGCCGGTTTCGCCCCGGCTCAGCCGCTAGGCGATCCGCTTCGTCGCGAGCTCGGCGAGCACCGCGCGGAGCACCTTCCAGAAGGTTTCGACCGACGGGATGTTGACCCGCTCCTCGGGGGAGTGCGGGTGCTCGATCCAGGGGCCGAACGAGACCATGTCCATGCCGGGGTACTTCTCGCCGATGATGCCGCATTCGAGCCCGGCGTGGATCGCCTTGAGCGCGGGATCCTTTCCGAACTCCCGCACGTGGACCGATTTCACGACGGCGAGGAGCTTCGATTCGAGGTTCGGCTTCCAGCCCGGGTAGGGCTCGTTCTCCTCGACCGCCGCTCCGGCGAGCTCGGCGGCCGCGCGTATCTTGTCGCGCAGCGCCTTGAGGGCGCTCACGATGGAGCTTCGCGTCGAGAGCCCGATCGCGGCCTCGTCCCCGCCCGTGGCGACCGTGGCGAGGTTGTTCGACGTCTCGACGAGCCCCGGGATGTCGTAGCTCATCGTGAAGACGCCGTGCGGAAGCGCCATGAGGAGGTTGAGGAGCGTCTTCTGGGACGCCGCGTCCATGACGCGGGGCGACGGGCGGTCGGCCGGCACGATCTTGACCGACAGGTTCTTCTCCTGCCCGCCGAGCTCCTCGGCGATCTTCGCCGCCTCGTCCCCGATGATCCCGGAAAGGTCGTCGACCGCCGTTTCGAGCACCATGAGCTCCGCTTCGGCCTCTCGCGGGATGGCGTTCCGCTTGCTGCCGCCGCGCACGCCCGCGACGTGCACCGGCTGGGTGCGGGCGGCCTTCCAGAGACAGCGGGCGAGGACCTTGATCGCGTTGCCGCGCTGCTCGTGGATGTCGATCCCCGAGTGTCCGCCGCGAAGCCCCGAGACGCGAAGCACGAACCCCTTCGTGCCGGCCGGGGAGTCGGCGAACGAGAGCGGGAGCTTGAGCGTCGTATCGCCGCCGCCCGCGCAGCCGATATAGACCGCGCCGAGCTCCTCGCTGTCGAGGTTGAGCAGCATGCCGCCCTTGACGAAACCGGGTTTGAGCTTGCCGGCGCCGGTGAGCCCAACCTCCTCGTCGACCGTGAAGAGCAGCTCGAGCGGCCCGTGCACGGCGTCCTTCGCCTCGATCGTCGCGAGCGCCGCGGCGAGCCCGATGCCGTTGTCCGCGCCGAGCGTCGTCCCCTTGGCCGTGAGCCATTCCCCCTGAAACTCGAGCTGGATCGGATCCTTCGAGAAATCGTGGACGACGTCCGAGTTCTTCTCGCAGACCATGTCCATGTGACCCTGAAGGACGACCGTCGGCGTCCCCTCGTGTCCGGGGGTGGCGGGGACGCGGATGATGACGTTCCCGCTGCGGTCCTTCTCGACCTCGAGATCCTTGCTCTTCGCGTAGGACATGAGGTATTCGGCGAGCTTCTCCTCGTGACCCGAGCAGTGGGGGATGCTCCGTATCTTGTCGAACTGTTTCCAGAGAATTTTGGGTTCGAGACCGCTGATGGACATGTCCATGGACCTCCTTGAAATTGAACGCCTCGCAGGAATGCGATATTATACGGGGGGTCCGGGGCACGGTCAAGGAACATAATGGCGCCGTCCGCAAGGAGGCTTCCGCCATGCTTCACGAGCTCTCGATACGCACGCGCGCGAGAAACGAGATGGTCGACATCACGGGCGACGTCCGGGCGGCCGTCGCCCGGAGCGGCGTCGCGGAAGGAATCTGCCACGTGTTCGTTCCGCACACGACGGCGGGCGTCACGGTGAACGAGAAGGCCGATCCCGACGTCGCGCGCGACATCCTCGATACGCTCTCTCGGCTCGTCCCCGAGGGGGCCGGGTACCGGCACGCCGAGGGGAACTCCGACGCGCACGTGAAATCGACGCTCGCGGGGGTCTCCGCCTTCGTGCCGGTGCGCGGCGGCGACGCGGCCCTCGGCACGTGGCAGGCGATCTTCTTCTGCGAGTTCGACGGGCCGAGGTCGCGCCGCTGCTTCGTCCGCGTCCTCGGCGGCGGCGCTACCACGGATAGAGATCGTAGATGAAGCCGATCGAGATCCTCTCCTCGCGCTCGAGGAAGGGAGGTCTCCTGCCCGACTCCCAGACGGCCTCGACGTCGGGGTGATACGCCCGCTCCGACCGCCGCGCGAGCACGTCGCCGAGAAGCATCCTCATCCTCGCCGAGTGGAAAGCCGCGAACGTCTCTCCGCCCGACGCGGGCCAGAACGACTGCAGGGAGTAGGAGAGCCGGAACCCGTAGAGAACCGTCCACGAGGCGCGAATGCCTGCGAAGGGCGCGAGGCGTCCGGAGCGCCGGCCGCCCAGCGGCCCGTCCCCTTCCGCGAGATACCACGCCCAGCCGAATGAGGCCTCGACGCCGGCGAACACGCTCGCGGGAAAACGGTTCGCCGGGTCGAGGAGGTTGTCGAAGCGCACGCGCCCTTCGACGGAGGCGCTCCGCGAGCGCACCGTCGAGTCGCCCGACGCGCGCTCGAGCGTCGTTCGATCGGCGCCGTACGCGGCGGCGATCGCGCATCGCAGATCGCTCGCCCACACCGCCCGCGAGAGAGATCGGAAGAGCACAC
>JAGUZZ010000114.1:0-3023 GCA_020060525.1 bacterium
CGCGGCGACGCCGTTCCGCCATCGGCGCCGGGCGCCCCCGAACCCGTCGCGTTCGCTCCCGGCGCCCGATGGGAGACGAAGCGGTGGCCGCGGGAGAGCTACATCGAGCTCATGCGGCTCGCGGCCGGCCGGGGATACTCGACGATCCTCATCGGCGGCTCCGCGGACGTCGAAACGAACGCCGGAATCGCGGCGGAGGTCTCCCCCGCGCCTCTCGATCTCACGGGCAGGCTCTCGATCCTCGAATCGGCGGCCGCTCTGGAGCGGTGCGCGGCGCTCGTGACGAACGACTCGGCGCCGCTCCATCTCGCCGAATCGGTCGGCACCCCGGTCGTCGCCTTCTACGGTCCGACCGTTCGCGAGTTCGGATATTTTCCGCGGCTGCCGCGGAGCGTCGCCCTCGAGACGGAGCTGCGCTGCAGACCGTGCTCCCGCAACGGCGCCCGCCGGTGTCCGTACGGCACGAAGGAATGCCTCACGGCGATATCGCCGCGGCGGGCGATGGACGCCCTCGCCGCGCTTCTCGCCGAGCCGGAGGTCCGCGCGTGAAGATCGAGCTCGCCGTCTACAACGCTCTTCTCCCAGCCGCGGGCCTCGCCGCGCGGATCGCGGCCGTCTGGAACGGAAAGATAGCGGAGGGGCTCGCGGGACGGCGCGGTCTTCGGGAACGCTGGCTCGCGGGCGCGTCGAGGCTCGAGCGGAGATCCCCGCTCGCGTGGTTTCACGTTTCGTCCGTCGGCGAGTTCGAGCAGGCGAAGCCGGTCATGAGTCTGCTCGCGGAACGCCCCGGCGGCGTCGAGATCGCGCTCACGTTCTTCTCGCCGTCGGGCATGAGCTACTACGAGCGGTTCGACCGCTCGAAGCGGATCGAGGCGATCTCGTTCGTGGATTACCTCCCCGTCGACACTCCGGGCAACGCGCGCTTCTGTCTCGACGCGCTGCGTCCCGACCTTCTCGTGTACGTCAAGTTCGATATCTGGCCGAACATCGTCCTCGAGGCGGCGAAGCGGGGAGTGCCGCAGGCGCTCGTCGCCGGCACGCTCTCCCCCGGCTCGCTGCGCCTCTCTCGGATCGCGAGAGGCTTCTACGGCGGCCTCTACTCGCGGCTCGGCGCCATCGCGGCGATCTCGGAGGAGGACGCGGAACGTTTCCGCCGCGGCGTCAGCGGCGGCGTCGAGATCACGGTCGCGGGTGATACGCGCTTCGACCAGGTGTGCCGCAGAATCGATACCTCGACGGCAAGGCCGCCGGGGGCCGTCGCCGCCGCCGGCAGGTCGTGGATCGTCGCCGGCAGCACGTGGCCGAAGGACGAGGCGCTCGTCGTATCGGGGTTCCGCTCGCTCCGGAAGGAGCGCCGGGGGACCGGTCTCATACTCGTTCCGCACGAGCCCTCCGTCGAGCGGCTCGCCGAGATCCGCCGGACGCTCGCCTCCGCCGGACTCCCCTTCCGCCCGCTCTCGAGCCTCGGCGACGATCCTCCCGGCGAGGACGAGGTCGTCGTCGCCGACGGCGTCGGTTATCTCGCCGAGCTCTATCGCGCCGGGCGAATCGCTTACGTCGGCGGCAGCTTGACGACGGGCGTTCACAACGTGATGGAGCCCGCGGTGCTCTCGCTCCCCGTCTTCTTCGGGCCGCGCATCGCCAACTCCTACGAGGCGCGCCGCCTCGTCGATCTCGGCGCCGCGAAGATCGTGCGGACGGGAGCCGATTTCGCGCGCGAGGCGCTCGCGCTTCTCGCCGATCCGGATCTCCTCGCGCGGACGGGAGAGACGGGATCGCGCTTCATACGAAAACATTGCGGAGCGGCCCCCCGTTGCGTAGATTTGCTGGAAACGCTTCTCGCCGGAAAAAGGTGACACGTGGAGCACGAGATCAGGACCCCTCCCCAGCCCCGCTTCATACAGATCGAGACGATCCTCGGCTGCGACGCCGATTGTCCGTTTTGCCCGCAGAAGAAGATCGACCGCGGTCCGGTCGTCATGCCGGACGCGATCTGGAAAAAGATCGTCGACGACACGCGCGGGCTCGGCGTCACGTACCGTCCGTTCCTCCAGAACGAGGCGCTCATCGACAAGCGGCTCGCGAAGATCGTCGCGTACATCAAGCAGGATCCGACGGCGCGCGCCGAAATCAACACGAACGGGAGCCTCCTCGACGAGCGCAGGGGCCGTGAGCTCATCGACGCGGGGATCGATCTCGTGCGCTTCAGCGTCGACGCGTTCTCGCGGGAAACCTACGCGCGCTGCCGCGTCGGCCTCGATTACGGGAAGGTCGTCGACAACGTCGAGCGCTTCATCTCGCTCGCCCGCGGGTACGGCGGGCGCGTCGCGACGGAGGTCCGGATGATCGACATGGATCTCAACCGCGGCGAGCAGGAGGCCTTCGTCGAGTACTGGGGGGCGCGCGCGGACAGGGCGCTCATCGTACCGCTCTACAGCTGGCCGTGGGACGAGGGCGTGGAGATGGTGCGGAAACCGTGTCTCAAGATGCGCGAGGAGATGTTCTTCTACACCGACGGCCGCGCGGTGCTGTGCTGCTGGGATATCGCAGGGCGCGCCGTGATCGGCGACGTCGGCGCGGAGAGCGTCCTCGATATCTGGAACGGACCCGTCCGCCTCGCTTACGCGGCGCATCTCGCTCGCGGCGAGAGGGAACGGATCCTCCTCTGCTCGCGCTGCGACGCCTACCGGGACCGCCGCTTCGAGGGGTTCCCCGACTGACCGCCCGCGCCTTCCCTCCGCCGCGGCGCGCGCAACCCTCCGGATACGTTCTCGCGCCACGGAATCCTGCCGCGCCGGACGAGCACCGGCGCGTCCCCCGTGAAATCGATAATCGTCGAAGGGATCCGGGACGTGCGGCCCCGCCCCGATACGTACGCTTCGAGGCCCGGAAACGCGCGCTCGATGTCGGCGATCCGCGCGAGAGGTCTCCCGCCCGAAACGTTGACGCTCGTCGAGACGAGCGGTTCCCCGACCGCGGCGACGAGCGCGCGGAGATCCGCGCGGCCCGGCACGCGCACGCCG
>JAGUZZ010000030.1:0-8621 GCA_020060525.1 bacterium
CGATCCCGCGGGGCCGTCGATCGTGACGACGAAATCGCGCAGAACCTTCTCGGCCCGTCCGGAACGATCCAGAGCTCCCGGCGCGGCGTCTCCCCTGCGTTTCTCTTCCACGAGGGCCGCCTAGATGAGATCCCTGAGGGCTTCGACGAATTTCCGGTTCTCGTACGGCGTGCCGATCGTGACGCGGAAGCTCTCTTCCCCGTACCCGAACGGCTTCATGCCGCGCACGATGATGCCCCTGTCCATGAGCTGCTCGACGACGGCTCCGCACCCCTGCGGCGGCATGGCGAGGAGGAAATTCGTCTGCGACGGGGGCACGGTGAACCCGAGCTTCTGCAGCTCCTCGCGCACCCAGCGAAGCTCGTCGCGGTTCTCCTTGACGCGCGGCGCGACGCGGTCCATGTGCTTGAGCGCCGCGATCGACGCAGCCTGCGCGAGGCTGTTCACGTTGAACGGCTGCCGCACCTTGTGCAGACACGTGACGAGATCCTCGTGCGAGACGGAGTAGCCGATGCGGAGCCCCGAGAGGCTGTGGACCTTCGAGAAGGTGCGCGTGACGACGACGTTCGGCCGCTCCCGCAGAAGCGCGAGCGAATCGGGGTAATCGTCCGCCGTCACGTATTCGTAGTAGGCCTCGTCGAACGCGACGAGCACGTTGTCGGGGATCCCGTCGAGGAACTGCAGAACCTCCTGGGCCGACACGTAGGTGCCGGTCGGATTGTTCGGATTGCAGACGAACACGATCTTCGTTTTCCGCGTCACCGCGGCGCGGAGCGCCGGCATATCGAGCCGGTAGTCGCGCAGCGGCACCTCCACCGCCGGCACGCCGGCGAGCTGCGTGACGATCGGATACACGATGAAGCTCGGCCACGGATAGACGATCTCCTCGTCCGGGCCCACGAACGCGCGCACGAGGAGATCGAGGATCTCGTTGGAGCCGTTTCCGACGAAGATCTGTCCAGGCTTCACGCCGTGGTACGCGGCGAGCTCGTTGCACAGATGGAAACATCCCGAGTTCGGATAGCGGTTCACCTGCGAGAGCTCGTCGATGATCGCCTGCCGGATCTCCTCGACCGGCTCGTACGGATTCTCGTTCGAGGCGAGCTTGATGATCTCCCCCTCGATGTTCTTCTCCCGCCGCAGCTCCTCGATCGGCTTGCCCGGCACGTACGGTTTCACGTTTCGCAGGTGCGCCTGCATGAGATCCATCAATGACATGACGATTGATCCTCCCCTTCGTGCAGCAGTCCAGCGAGCTCCCGCAGCCTGCGATCCTCGCGCGCGGTGAGCGCGCGCATACGGCCGGGAGCGAGATCGTCGAACGTGAGATCGCCGAGAGCCGTGCGCTCGAGCGCCGCGACGGGATGCCCGTGGAGCGCGAACATCCGCCGGATCTGTCGTTTTCTCCCCTCGCGCAGGCGCACGCGGAGCACCGTCGCCTCTCCCGACCGCTCGAGAATCTCGATTCGGCAGGGCTTCGTGCGGTATCCCCCGAGATCGACCCCGGCCGCGATCGCGGCCGCGGTCTCGTCCTCCACCTCCCCCTTCACGTCGACGCGGTACGTTTTTTCTATCTTGAAGCGGGGATGCGTGAGGCGGTAGGAAAGGTCGCCGTCGTTCGTGAGTATGAGGATCCCCGACGTGTCGAGATCGAGCCTGCCCACGGGAAAGAGCCGTTCCCGGTATCCGTGTTCGCGGGCGATGTCCACGACGGTTCTCCTGTCGTGCGTGTCGACGACCGTGCTGAGCACGCCCGTCGGCTTGTTGAGAACGTACACGAGACGCTGCGGCGCCGCCGCGACCGTCCGCCCCTCGACGACGACCGTGTCCGTTTCGCTGTCGACGACCGCGGCGAGCTTCTCCACGATCGTTCCGTTGACGGAGACGGCGCCGGCGCGTATCAGAGCCTCGCACGCGCGCCGGGAGCCGAACCCCGCGGCCGCGAGAAAACGGTTGATCCTCATCCGCGGGCTCATTCCCCGCCGCCGCCCGCCGCGGCGTCCGCGTCCGGCGCGGGAGGCGGCACGAGCGGCCGATCGACGGTCTCTCCGAGATCGAAGCGCCGTTCGAGATCCTCGATGCTCGGCAGATCGCGGAAATCCTTCAGCCCGAGGTACTCGAGAAACTTTTTCGTCGTCGCGTACAGAAACGGCTTTCCGAGCCCCTCGGCGCGCCCGACGATGGCGACGAGCTCGCGCTCGACGAGCGTCAGGAGCACACCCTCGCAGTTGACGCCGCGGATCGCCTCGATCTGCATGCGGCTAATCGGCTGCCGGTACGCGACGATCGCGAGCGTCTCGAGCGCCGGCTGCGTGAGACGGGATCTCCTCTTTCCCTTGAAAAGCTGCGTCACGAGCGGGGCGAATTCCGGCAGCGTCGCCACCTGATACCCTCCGGCGACCTCGACGATCGCGAAGGCGCGCCCCGTGTCGCGGTAGTGCGCGGTGAGGGCGCCGAGCGCCTCGAGCACGGACCGCGCCGACGGCGCGCCGGTGAGCGCCGCGAGCTTCGGCGCCGGCAGAGGGGTGTCGGAGGCGAAAAGAAGCGCCTCGACGGCGCGTTCGATCCGCGCTCGCTCGGTCTCGATTTCGTTTTCGTCACTCATCCGTTGAACCACCCGTTTCACTATACGTTCGCGGCTGCGGCCTGTAAAGCCAGATGTCCTCCCCGTGCGAGAGCTGGCGCGCGCTGAGCCGCCCGAGCTTGATCATCTCGAGGATCGCGAGAAACGTGACGATGATCTCGATGCGCGCGTACTCTCCGGCGAAGAGCTCCGAGAACAGAACCTCGGAGCGCGCCGAGAGAGCGCCCTCGATCGCGTCGATCTTCTGCTCCACCGTAACCGCCTCGGGAACGACGTGGTAGATCGACCGCGTCTTCATGTTCTTGAAAACGGCCTGCAGCGCCTCGAGAAGCTCGAAGATCGACACGCCCTGCGGCTCCTCGACTTCGGGCGTCTCCTCCGGCGGCGGAGCGGCGGCGCGGGTGTAGACCCGGCGCCTCTCCCCCTCCTTCTCGGCGAGGCATTGCGCCGCCTCCTTGAACGTCCGGTACTCGATGAGGTTTCTCACGAGCTCGTCGCGTGGGTCCTCCTCTTCCTCTCCGGCGCCCTCGCGCCTCGGCAGCAGCATCTGCGATTTGATCCTCATGAGCGAGGCGGCCATGACGAAGAACTCCCCGGCCACCTCGAGCTCGAGCTCCTGCATGATCTCGATGTAGGAGAGGTATTCCCGCGTGATTCGCGAGATGGGGATGTCGTAGATGTTGATCTTGTCCCGGCGGATGAGGTGCAGGAGCAGATCGAGAGGCCCCTCGAACAGCGTCAAGCGAACGTGGTATGTCATCGAGCCGCCTCCTGCGCCTCCCGGCCGGTTCGCCGCAACGAACGCAATCCAAAAGGGTTACGAAAATTGATTCATGCTACGGAAATCGCCGCCGCCTGTCAATGCTTTCCTTTCGATCGTCCCCCTCAACCGCGCGGATGGAAGGTTCTGTGCACTTCGAGGAGGTAGTCCATGTCGAGCTTCGTGTATATCTGCGTCGTCGCGATGCTCGAATGTCCGAGAAGCTCCTGAACGGCCCGAAGGTCCGCTCCCCCTCGATGAGATGCGTCGCGAACGAGTGGCGGAGCGTGTGCGGCGTGACGCGTCCGGGGAGGCCGGAGCCCGCCGCGTGCTTGCGGAGGATCTTCCAGAAGCCGACGCGGGAAAGCGGCGTCCCGGCGTAGTTGAGAAAAACGTACGGCGACGAACGGTTTCCCAGCAGCGCGGGGCGCGAGCCGGAGAGGTACCGGTCGAGGGAGGCCGCCGCGGCGCGTCCGAACGGAACGACGCGCTCCTTGTCCCCTTTTCCCCTGACGCGAACGAGCCGCTCGTCCCGGTCGACCGAGCCGAGGGCGAGCCCGCAGAGCTCGGAGACCCGCATGCCCGTCGAGTAGTCGAGCTCGAGGAGGGCGCGGTCGCGCACGCCGAGAACGCCGTCGTCGGGCTGCTCGAGCAGCCGCTCGATCTCGTGCTGGGCGAGCACGAACGGAATCTTTCGGCGGATGCGGGGAGCGGAAAGCCCTTGGCTGCCGGGCCGGTCGACGGCGCCCTCGTCGCAGAGAAAGCGGTGAAAGCCCTTAATGGCCGAGAGAAGACGCGCGCGCGATTCGGGGCTCTTTCTCCCTTCCTCGTACGCGAGATACGCGATCGTCGATTCGAGCGTGACGCCGTCGAAGCCGCTTCGCCCGGAGGCCTTCATGAACATGAAGTACTCGTTTAAATCATGCTCGTAAGCCTTTAATGTAGAGCCGCTAAGGCCTTTCTCGACACGCAGGTGATCGTAGTACGCCGAAGCCGCGGTCTCGAGCGGTCCCGGCGAATCGTCATTTCTTTTCATGGAGCGCCTCGCGTATCGCGGCGGCCGTTTTCGGGCCGATCCCCGGAACGGCCGCTATATCGTCCGAGTCCGCACGTTTCAGCGCCTCGACGCTCCCGAACGCCGCGAGTAGGGCCGTGCGTCGCTTTCTCCCGATCCCCGCGACGGCGTCGAGCCCGGAGCTTCGCATCCGCTTTCCCCGCAGCGAGCGGTGGTACTCCACCGCGAACCGGTGAGCCTCGTCCCGGATCCGCTGAAGGAGCCGAAGCGCCCGGCTCCGGCGCGGCAGGCGAAGCGGTTCGGCGCGCCCCTCGAGATAGATCTCCTCGTGCCTCTTCGCGAGCCCCGCGAGAGGTATCGGGCGCAGGCCCGAGGCCGCGATGGCGTCGCCCGCCGCCGACACTTGGCCTTTTCCCCCGTCCACGAGAATGAGGTCCGGGCGGCGCTCTTCTCCCGCGCCGAGACGCGCGAGACGCCGGGACAGCACCTCGCGCATCATGGCGTAATCGTCCGCGCCTTCCGCACCGCGGATCTTGAACCTGCGGTACCCGGATTTGAGGGGCGACGCGCGCACGAAGGTCACCATCGATCCGACGGCGTCGCTCCCCTGTATGTTCGAGATGTCGAAGGCCTCGATCCGGGCAGGAGTTCCGGGGAGCCCGAGCGCTTCCTTGAGCTCGCGAAGGGCCGGAACGGACGCCGCGCGCGTTTGCGTCAGCGAAGCGATTTGAAAAGCCGCGTTTTTCACGGCGAGCCCGACGAGCGCCTTTCGGTCGCCGCGCGCCGGCGTCGATATCCGCACGCGCCGCCCGGTCCGCTCCCCGAGCCATCGCTCGATGAGGGCGCCGTCCTCGAGGGCCTCCGGCACGACGATGCGCGGCGGCACGTCGGCCGCTCCGTGGTAATAGAGCTCGAGGAACGCCTGCAGTATCTCCCGGTCCCAATCGAGCTCGCTCGCCGGAAGCAGGAACGTCTCCTGCCCCAGGATCCTCCCCTCGCGGACTTTGAGAATCACGCCGCACGCCCGGGCCCCTTCCCGCGCGATCGCCGCGACGTCTTCGTCGTCTCCGCCGGGGGTCACCGCGTGCTGGCGCTCGGTCACCGACTCGAGCGCGGCGATCTGGTCGCGGAGCGACGCGGCATCCTCGTAGCGCTTCTCGCGCGAGAGCCGCCACATCCGCTCGCGCATCGTCGCGGCGAGTCCGGCGCGTTTCCCCCGCAGAAAGAGCCTGACGTTCTCCGCGGTCTCCCGGTACTCCTCGGCCCCGATGCGCCCCGTGCAGGGGGCCGGGCAATGACCGATGTGGAAATTGAGGCACTCGCGTCCGCCCGCGCGTCCGGGCGCGGGGCCGCAATCCCGGAGCGGAAAGACGCGCCGGAGCGTTTTCAGCGTCCTCCGCACGGCGCGCGAGTCGGTGAAGGGTCCGAAGTATTCGGCGCCGTCGTCGTCGACGCTTCTCACGAGCAGGAGCCTCGGAAACTCCTCACCCATGGTGAGCTTGAGATAGGGATATCGCTTGTCGTCCTTGAGCCTCACGTTGTACCGCGGCCGGTACTCCTTGATGAGCGTGCACTCGAGAACGAGCGCCTCGACCTCGCTGTCGGTGGCGATGTAGTCGACGCTCCGGGCGGCGCTCATGAGCGCCGCGGTCTTCGGCTCGAGCGCTTCGGGGCGCTGGAGGTAGCTGCGGACCCGGGCGGAGAGGCTCCTCGCCTTGCCGACGTAAATGACTTTCCCCGCGGCGTTCTTCATGAGGTAGACGCCGGGGGACGCCGGGAACCCCGCGACGCGGTCCCTCAGATCGCCCTGCTGCGCACTTGACATCCCCGGAGCCTTTCGTTATGTTTAGCGCTTCATGGAGGTGTAACGCTCATGCCGACGCACAAATCCGCGGAGAAACGCATGCGGCAAAACGAGAAACGCCGCGTCGTCAACAAGGCGAAACGCACGCATCTGCGCAAGGAGCTCAAGTCGTTCCGGAGTCTCGAGGCGGGCGAACCGGCGAAGGCGCAGTATCCGCGCGTATCGTCGGAGGTCGACAAGGCGGCGAAAAAGGGGATCATTCATCCTCGAACGGCCGCACGCCTGCGGTCCCGGCTTTCGCGGAAGACCCGCACCGCCTAGCCCCGTATACGTTGCACGATCCGGGCGGCGGCGTCCGCGACGGGGATCTCCTCCGCTCGACGGCTCGCCCGGTCGTACAACTCCACCATCCCGTCCTTCAACTTCTTGCCGATGGTGAGCCGAAGCGGAACGCCGACGAGATCGGCGTCCTTGAACTTGGCGCCCGGGCCGAGATCGCGGTCGTCGAGCAGCGCTTCGATCCCGAGATCCGCGAGCTCCGTCTCGAACCGCTCGGCGGCGCCGCGAATGAGGTCGTCGTGCACGTTGACCGGAAGGATGACGATCGGGAACGGGGCGATCGCCGCGGGCCAGACGATCCCCTCGGCGTCGTGGCTCTGCTCGACCGCGGCGGCCACCATCCGCGAGATGCCGAAACCGTAGCACCCCATGATGAAGTGGCGGGCCGCCCCCGTCTCGTCGAGAAACGACGCCGACATCGCCTCCGAGTACTTCGTCCCGAGCTTGAAGATATGGCCGACCTCGAGCCCGTTGGATAGCTCCATCGCTTCGCCGCAGCGCGGACACAGGTCCCCGCCTCTCGCCCACACGAAGTCGTCGAAGCGCTCGACGGCGAAATCGCGGCCCGCCTGCACGCCCGAAAGATGGGCGTCCTTTTCGTTCGCGCCGACGATCATCGACGCGTAGTCCGCGACGAGATGATCGGCGTATATCGCCGTGCCGGCCGGGAGCCCCACGGGTCCCGCGAAGCCGACGGGAGCTCCCGTGAGCGCCTCGATCTCCGCGGGCTCGAGGAACCTGATCCGCGGATCGCCGAGCGCGCGCACGAGCTTGATGTCGTTGAGATCCCGGTCCCCCGGGACGAGCACCGCGACGCTGCGGTCCCCCGTGCGATAGAGGAGCGTCTTCACGATCTCGCGCGGCGAAACGGACAGGAACCGCGACACCTCGTCCACCGTCGTCGCCCCCGGCGTCTCGACGCGATCGTATCCGGCGCCCCGTGAGGCGCCCCGCGCGCCCGTCCCCTCCCGCGCGGCGGCGCGCTCCCTGTTGACCGCGTACCCGCATCCGCAGCTCAGTATCTCGGATTCGCCGTTCTCGGCGAGGACGACGAACTCGTGCGATTCGTTCCCGCCGATGTAGCCCGAATCCGCCTCGACCATCCGGTACCGGAGGCCGCACCGCTCGATGATCCGCCGGTAGGCGCCCTCCATGGCGTGGTACGTCTCGTCGAGCGATTCCTCCGTCCGGTGAAAGCTGTACGCGTCCTTCATGATGAACTCGCGGGCCCGCACGACCCCGTACCGGGGCCGGATCTCGTCCCGGAATTTGATCAGGATCTGGTAGAGGCACTGGGGAAGCGCGCGGTAGCTCTTCATGTCGTCGCGCGCGATCATCGTGATGACTTCCTCGTGCGTGGGTCCGAGCGCGAAGAGGCGGTCGCGACCGTCCCGGAGCTTGAAGAGCTCCGGGCCGAAGCTGTCGAGGCGCCGCGATTCCTCGTAGATCTCGACCGGATGAAGCACCGGCATCAGCAGCTCCTGGCAGCCGATGGCGTTCATCTCCTCGCGGACGATCGCCTCGATCCGCCGCAGCGCCCGCAGGCCGAGAGGCAGAAAGGTGTAGACCCCCGATGTGAGCTTGCGGATGAGTCCCGCGCGGAGCATGAGCCGGTGGCTCGGAATTTCCGCCTCGGCGGGATTCTCCTTGAACGTCGGAATACAGCTTTTCGACCAGCGCATCGATCCCTCTTCGTGAAAGCGTCCTTGTCGCGATCGGGCGTGATTTCGTACAATACTACGCGAGGCTCGGCGGGAGCGCAATATCGAACTGCCGCCCGGCGGCTTCGGAGGTGTCCCGGATGGCTCCGTCCTTCCGCGAAATGCTCCACGAAGGCGTCGTTCTCTTCGACGGCGGCATGGGGACGATGCTGTACGAGAACGGCGTTTTCATCAACCGCTGCTTCGACGGCGTCAACCTCTCGAATCCGTCGCTCGTCGAACGGATCCACCGCGAGTACGTCGTCGCCGGCGCCGAATGCATCGAGACGAACACCTTCGGCGCGAACCGGTTCAAGCTGAAGCTCCACGGTCTCGACGACCGCCTCGCGGCGATCAACGAAGCGGGGGCCCGCATCGCCCGCGCGGCGGCCGGCCCCGATGCGCTCGTCGCGGGGGCC
>JAGUZZ010000361.1:0-5454 GCA_020060525.1 bacterium
AGGTGCCCGACGAGCGGCGCGGAGCGCGGTTCCGGTGCGTCGCCGCGCTCTATCCGGCGCCCGGCGCGCCCGGACGGGCGCTCTGGACGGAGGGGTTTCTCTACGGCCGCATCGCGCGCTCTCCGCGCGGGGAGAACGGCTTCGGATACGACCCCGTTTTCTTCGTGCCCGAGCTCGGCCGGACGGTCGCGGAGATGACGGAGAGCGAGAAGAACTCGATCAGCCACCGCTACCGGGCGATCATCGAGATGAAATACCTGCTCGCCCGGGAGGCGTAGGGAGGGAACCGGCGTGCTCCAGCTCGTGAACGTTTCCAAACGATACGACGGCGTGACCGCCGTCGATTCGCTGTCCCTGTCGGTCGAGCCGGGCGGCATCTTCGGACTGCTCGGCCCGAACGGCGCGGGAAAGACGACTACGATCCGCATGATCATGGGGATCATTCAGCCCGACGACGGCGAGGTGCGCGTCTTCGACGAGCCCATGAGCGAGCGGCTCAAGGACCGCATCGGCTACCTGCCCGAGGAGCGGGGGCTCTACCGCAAGATGAAGGTGCTCGATCACCTCGTCTTCCTCGGGGAGATCAAGGGCGTGCGCGCGTCCGTCGCCGCCGAACGGGCGCGCCGCTGGCTCGATAGGGTCGAGCTCGGCGGCTGGGCCGACAAGACGGTCGAATCGCTCTCGAAGGGGATGGCGCAAAAGGTCCAGTTCATCTCGACCGTGCTGCACGATCCGAAGCTCGTCATCCTCGACGAGCCCTTCTCCGGGCTCGATCCCATCAATACGCAGCTTTTGCAGGACATCATCGACGAGATGAGGCGCGAGGGGCGCACGGTCATCCTCTCGACGCATCTCATGGATCAGGTCGAGAAGCTCTGCGACCGCATCTGCCTCATCAACAAGGGGCGCGCCGTGCTCGAGGGACGACTCGCCGACGTCAAGATGCGCTTCAGCAAGAACGTGATCGCGCTGCGGTTCTCGGGGAACCGAGCGCACCTCGAGCGGCACCCCGGCGTCGAGCTCGTGAGGACCTTCGGCCAGGATTACTCGCTCACGCTGCGTCCGGGCGCCGACACGAACGCGATGCTCCGCCACGCCCTCGAGGGCGGGCGCGTGGAGCGTTTCGAGATCGGGGAGATGTCGCTCCACGACATCTTCATCGCGCAGGTCAGGGCGGAAGGGGGTGAGGTGTCCGATGAAATTACTCACGGTCGCTAAGCGCGAATACCTCGAGCGCGTGCGGAAGCGCTCGTTCCTCATCGGCACGATCCTCGGTCCGTTGCTCATGGGCGCGATGATCGTCATCCCCGGGCTCCTCTTCGAGCGCGCCCCCGAGGGGCGGACGACCCTCGCGGTCGTCGATCTTTCGGGAGAGATCTTCGAGCAGTTCGCGGCGGCGCTCGACGACACGCTCCCCGGCGGCGGACGCATGTTCTCCGTCCGCGCGACGCCGGCGACGGAGACGGATCTCGACGGCGTGAAGAAACGTCTCAACGCGGAGATCGGCGCGGGCGCGATCGAGGGGTATCTCGTCATACCGGCGGACGTCATGGACGCCGGGCGGGCGACGTACTTCGGCAAGAAGGTGAGCAACATCCGCACCATCGAGCGGATCGAGAGCGGGCTCAGCGAAACGATCGTCGTCCGCCGGCTCGCCTCCCAAGGGCTCGACTACGCGCAGGTGAAGGAGATGACGAAACGCGCGAAGATCGAGACGGTTCAGGTGCTGAAGGGCGCCGAGAAGGCGAGCGAGTTCGAGAAAACGTATATCACGACCTTCATCTTCATCATGATGCTCTACATGACGATCCTTCTCTGGGGCATGGCGGTGCAGCGGAGCATCATCGACGAGAAGAACAACCGCGTCATCGAGGTTCTCCTCTCGTCCCTCAAGGCGTTCGATCTCATGGCGGGGAAGATCGTCGGCGTCGGGGCGGTCGGGCTCACGCAGTACGCGATCTGGGCGGTCTTCGGGCTCGGCATCTCGGCGTACGCGCTCAGCACGGGGGCCTTCGCCGGCGTCGTCAGCCTGAGCCCCGTCACGCTCGGTTTCTTCGTGCTTTTCTATCTGCTCGGATTCCTCTTTTATTCGACGCTCTTCGCGGCGGTCGGCGCGGTGTGCAACACCGACCAGGAGGCGCAGCAGCTTCAGACGCCGATCGTGATGTGTCTCGCTTTCACGATCGTCATACCGATGGCGGTCATGCAGAGTCCGGAGGGCGCGTTCGCGACGGTGTTCTCGATGATCCCATTCTTCGCGCCGATCCTCATGTTCATGAGGATCAACATCCTCATGCCGCCGGCCTGGCAGATCGCTCTCAGCATCGCGATTCTGATCGCGAGCATCTACGGCGCGGGGCTGCTGGCGGCGAAGATATTCCGCGTGGGCATCTTGATGTACGGAAAACGCCCCGACGCGCGCGAGATCCTGAAATGGCTCCGGCGGGCGTGACGGCCCGGCCGGGCGCTACATCTTGATGATGGAGTACTTGAGCCGCACGGCGAAGTACGAGAACAGCTCGTCCGAGTCCGAGTCGAAGAAGTTGTACTCGAACTCGGCGCCGATCCCTTGCATCCCGAACAGGTAGTAATCGAAGCCGATCGACGCGGCGCCTCCCGGGTGAAGGCCCGACTTCCACACGCCGCCGATCGGGGTCGTGTTGAGGTGCGGCACGGTCTGGTACGCGCCGGCGGCGACCGACGCGTAGATGTGGGCGAGGGGAGCGACGTTGAGGTTGTACCGGGCCTTGGCGAGGATCGGAATGACGCCGAGACGCTCGTACACGGTTCCGCCGTCCGGGTATTCGACGGCGCGGAACGAGCAGATGTCGAATCCGGTCGAAAGACCGACCGAGATGCTGTTCGTGAGCATCTTGCCGACCTGAAGATCCAACCCGGCGAACCCCATCTGGGCCTTCCGAACCGTCGCCTGCGCGAAGCCGAGGCCGAAGTCCGCGACGTACTGGTTCCGCGTCGCCTGGGAAAACGCGGTTGCGGGAAGCGCGGCGCAGATGAGCGCGCCGGCGGCGATGATCGTTGCTGCTTTCGCGATCTTCAAGTCATTCCTCCATCGATGCGTCGTTCGTGCCGTCTACCGGGGCAGCTCGAGAGAGCGCGCGGCCGGCGTGTATACGTATCCGGGAATCCAGGAGATGCGGATCACCTGTCCGATGGCGTCGGGTATGCCCGTCACGGTGTCGAGCAGCTGCTCCCTGCCGTAGTTCACGAGGATATCCCAGCAGCCTTCCTCGAGCTGAATGAGCTTCGCCGTTCCCGGGGAGAGGACCTGCGTTTTCGACAGGAGGCTCTCGCCGAACTGCAAGCTGTCGCACTGCTTGACGCTGATCTCGTTGATCTGGAGGCTGTGGGCGTTCTGGAATATGATCGCGCCGACGTCGTCGGCGAGGGAATAGACCGTCTTATCTTCGCTCTGTATGGTGATGCTCTCGACGAACGGCTTTTTCGTCCATGCGGATCCGGATATTTCGACGTCGATGTCGGTCGGGCCGATGACGAGGGCCCTCTTGCCGATGTAGATGTTCATCGTCACTTCGTCGCCCGGAGCGATCTCGACGAACTGGTCGTCGACGTATCCCTCGAACTCCGTCTGGCAGTCGTTCTTGACGACGAGGTCGCCGTCCTGCGAACATCCGGACAAAATCCCGGCGGCGACGAAAAAGACGAGGAGCACCCCGAACCTGATCCTGCCCATGATTCCTCCTTGCGGCCTATTATAATCCCTTATCGAAGGGAAAATAGCATTCGAAGCCGCCCTTGTCAATTTCGCATTTTCTTTGCGATAAGTGACGGTTTCCGTTAGAGTAAGGTGTGCGCGGGGCGGCGGCCCGGGGAAGGGGCCGCGGCGGCCGCAGAAGCGGTGAAACGATGCGCGTTCTCATGGTGCAAACCTATTATTTTCAACGGGGCGGAGACTCGACCTACATGCTCGGTCTCTCGAAGCTCCTCGAGGAGCGCGGGCACGAGGTCGTTCCGTTCGGCATGGAAACCCCGAGCAACCTCCCGACGCCCTACGCGGATTACTTCGTGAGCGAGATCGATTTTCCCTCGCTGCTCGCCCGTCGCTCCCCCCGCGCCGCGTGGCGGGTGCTCGCGCGAAGCGTCTACAGCGGCGAGGCGCGCCGGAAGATCGCTGCGATCGCCGACGCCGTGAAGCCCGACCTCGCCCATTTCCACAATATTCACGCCCATCTGACGACCTCGATCGTCTCGCCGCTTCGCGAGCGGGGCATCCCCATCGTCTGGACGCTGCACGATTTCCGGCTCGTGTGCCCGAACACGTCGTTTCTCCGCGGCGGCGAGATCTGCGAACGCTGCCTCCCGAACCGGTACTACGAGGCCGTGCTCCGCCGCTGCAAGAAGGGGAGCCTTCCCGCGAGCCTCGTCGCGGCGATCACGACTCTCTACGACCGGGCGGCGCGCGTGCCGTCGCGGATCGACCGGTTCGTCGCCCCGAGCGCGTTTCTCAAGCGGAAGCTCGTGGAGGGCGGCATCGATCCGGCCCGCGTCGCCGTCGTTCCGAATTTCGTCGATCTCGACTCCTACCGCGCCCTTCCGGAGAAGGGCTACTTCGTGTACCTCGGGCGGCTTCTCTACGAGAAGGGGCTCGATTACCTCGTCCGGGCCGTTTCGAAGCTCGAGACGGGACGCCTCGTCATCGTCGGCGAAGGGCCGGTCGAAGGAGATCTGCGCGCGCTCGTCCGGGAGCTCGGCACGGACCGCGTCGAGTTCGCCGGCCACAGGAGCGGGGACGAGCTCCGCCGCCTCGTGGCGGAGTCGCAGTTCGTCGTGCTGCCGTCGCGCTGGTACGAGAACCTTCCGTTCGCGATCATGGAGGCGATGGCGTGCTCGAAGCCGGTCGTCGCCTCGAACCTCGGCGGCATTCCGGAGATGGTCGACGACGGCGCGACGGGGATGCTCTTCCCGATGGGGGACGTCGACGCCCTCGCCGACCGCCTCCGGAGGATGCTCGCGGATCGCGCGGCGCGAGAGGAGATGGGGCGGCGGGGGAGAGAGAAAGCCGAGCGCCTCTACGGGCGCGAGGTCCACTACGAGCGGATCATGGAGATCTACCGGGACGCGGCCGGCGCCGGGCGCGTACGAGCCGCGGGCGATTCATCCGGGAAAACGGGTCGGGGCGTGGCGCAGTCAGGCTAGCGCGCTTGCCTTGGGCGCAAGAGGTCGCTGGTTCGAATCCAGTCGCCCCGACCATAATATTTCGCGCGCGGGAAAAGGGGGACGTCAGGCGTGAAAAAGTCGAGCGCGGCCGACGAGGCCGCACGGGTATTCGACGAAGGGTACAATTGCGCGCAGGCGGTCTTCTCCGTTTTCGCGCCGCGGTACGGCCTCGACGGCGAGACGGCGGCCAAAGCGGCCTGCGCTTTCGGCGGCGGCATGGGGCGCGGCGGCGACGCCTGCGGCGCCGTGACCGGCGCG
>JAGUZZ010000186.1:0-3695 GCA_020060525.1 bacterium
CCAGAAGCGTAATGGGAACTCTCCGGTGTCCCAGGCTCCTCGTGGCTTTTATGTCATGTCTGACGTCATCCTTCGTGTGAAAAGTGGATATGGTTTTCTCCATTCTCGTAATCCGTTCATCGTGAACCGAGCGATTGAGTTTCGCCTCCGTCGATTCCTCCTTTCGCGAATCGACGGGCGGCGAGCTAGGTATCCTCCCATCGTGCCGGTGCTTGAGAGATGAGCCTGCGCAGCGGCGCAAAGTCGCTGTCCGCCTCCTCCCAAACCGATCGGGCCAGCTTGAAGTAGCGCGCGGCCCCGCGCCGGTCGTTCTTTCTGAAACAGATCTCGCAGAGAAGCGCGAGCAGATCGGCGTCGGCATCGTTATAGGAGAGCGCCTCGAGCGCGCGGCGTTCGGCCTCGGCGACGCGTCCCGCCCGCAGCAGGCCGCGGACGAGATCCTTCCGGAATTCCATCGCGTTCTCGAGCGATAAGAAGGGGGAGCGCTCGAGTTCCCGGATCCCCTCGGCGGCGCGTCCTTCCGCGAGGAGGATCCAGCCGTGCAGGTTGTGGACGTAAGCGGAATCGTCCGCGGCGTTCATGACAGCGCCTTGGCGCGCGATGCGAGCGAGGGCTTCGCGCGCTTCGCGAAGGCGGTCGAGCTCGAGAGCGGCTCGCCCGCGAAGCCACTGCGCGGGTATCCAGAGACTGTCGATCGCGACGGCCATGCGGCTCGCTCTGGACGCCTCCTCGTATTCGCCCTGGATGAAGTGGACCATTCCCTTGAGCGCATGCGCCTTGACGCCCAGCGAATCGTGGGTTTCGATCTGGAAGGTCTTGATTTCATCGAGAGCCTTGTAGCGTTTGCCGATCGCGAGATAGGTCAAGGCCAGCTCGTCGTACGCCGGAAAGAACCCGGCACGGAGCTTCTTCGTTCTCTTGTAGCCCTCGATCGCCGCTTCGTAGTTCCCTCGCGTGCGGTTCAACGTCGCCAGACTGTGTATCGCGTCGAAGTTCGCCGTGTCGAGCACGGCGTATTTTTCGAAGCAGCCCTCGGCTTCGTCGTACCTGCCGCTGTAGAGATATGCGTGACCCAGGCAATCGAGGACTTTCGCCCGCATGCCGTCGAGGTCCTGCGGATCGAGCTCGAGCGCGCGCTGCAAAGGCTGTACGGCCGCCTCGAACAGACGCCGGTCGTGATAGAGCACGTAGCCGAGCTCCGCGAGGCCCGCGCAGTTCGGCGGCGTAATCGCCAGATAGCGTCTCAGGGCGGCCTCCGCGAGATCGGAGCGCCCCGCGACGCGATGCAGGACGATCTCGGCGCGAAGCGATAGAACCGGATCGTCCTTCGACAGGGCGACGGCCCTTTGCGCGCAGATAAGCGCCTCCGTGCGCCGGTTTTCGTATCTATACCAGAGCGCGAGCCGGTGATACGCCGGTATGAGGGTCGAATCCTCCTGGAGCGCGAGCTCGACGAGGGGGATGCCCGCCTCGAAATCGCCGTGAAGGTACAAGGAATTTCCCTTCTCGAACAGCGTCCTGGCGTTGGAGGCCGGTGCGAGAGCCGGAATCGCCCTTGAGCGCTCGATGATCCGTTCGGCCGTCCGATCGAGCAGGGTTTCGAGGACGGCGGCGGCCCTTCCCGCCTCCGCCGAGCGCACCGATAAAATGGGATGGCCGCCGCCGGAGGCGTCGTAGACATGGGCGAAGAGCTCGGTCGAATCCCCGTGGTCGACGAGCTTCGGGACGATAAACAGTTCGGCCCCCGCGCGCCGGACCAAGGCGGCGGCGCCGCCGACCGTGCGGATCGTTCCCGCCGAGCGGGCCGAGCGGATCTCCCGGAGCCGCGAATCGTGAAGCAAACGCACGAGGGGCCATCCTTCGAGGCGGGAGGCGAGCAGGTCGTCGATCGGAGCGCCGGTCCGGGCGCGCGCCTGCTGCGCGTCTATGCGGATAACGGCCGCTGAGAGCCGTTCACGCGGCGCGAAACGGTTGAAAACCATCGCGACAAGGGCGGCCGCCAATGCGCAGAAAGCGATCGCGACAATCGGCCGGCGGCGCGCGAAATGGAGAGCCGTATGCCTCGGCAACTGCGCCCGTTTCGTCCCCGCGTGGGAGACGAGGGAGGCGTGAACCGTTTCGAGATCGCGGATCATCTCCGCGATCGATGCATAGCGGTTCGCGGGCCTTTTCTGGAGCGCCCGTTCGATCACGGCGTCGAGAGAATGCGGGCTCTGCGGCGACGCGCGCGACGCCGGCTCGAACCCGTCGTTGACGATCGAGTAGAGGACCGCCGCTTCGTATTCGCCGGGAAACGGCGGCACGCCCGCGAGAAGCTCGTACAGAACGACGCCGAGCGACCAGATGTCGCTTCGATGATCCGCGGCGTCCCCGCGGACCTGTTCCGGCGACATGTAGAGGACGGTGCCGAAGCCCGCGCCCGATTTCGTGATCCGCGTCGCGTCGGTGATCCTCGCGATGCCGAAATCGAGTATCTTGGCCTGGCCCTTCGTCGAGACCATGATGTTGCCGGGCTTGATGTCGCGGTGGACGATGCCGGACTGATGGGCCGTCTCGAGGCCGCTGGCGACCTGCAGAACGATATCGACGGCGCGCAGGGGATCCATGCGGCCGCGTGAGAGAATCTCCCTGAGCGTCGCCCCGTCGCACCATGACATGCATATGAAGGGCCTGCCGTCGTCGGTTTCCTCGATCGAATGTATGGAGCAGATGTTCGGATGGTCGAGCGCCGAAGCCGCGCGGGCTTCGCGGAGGAAGCGGCGCTGCGAAGTCTCGTCCGCTACCGTCATTTCCGGCGGAAATTTCAGGGCGACGACGCGCTTGAGGAGGGTATCCTCGGCCTTGTAGACGACCCCCATGCCGCCGGAGCCGAGCTTTTCGAGAAGGCGATAGTGACGGATATGGGTATCCATCGCGCACGACCGATTGAAACGGCTTGAGAGACGAAAATTCGTTTTGGTTCGAGTCCCAAATACAGTATACGGCGATATTCACGTAATGTCAAAGGCATTGCGATAAACCTGAAAGCGTTCTCGATCGAAAGGAAAGGGACGCGCGGCGGGAGGGCGAAACAGTCCCGGTGCCGAGCTATTATTTCCCCAGCATGTAGAGCTGCCAGAGATCCCGCGTCGACCAATGGAGGATCGGCTCGAGCGCGAGGAGCCCGGTTTTCCCGATGCTCTTCTCGAGGTATCGCAGCTCCTCGAAGGTTTCGCGGACCCCGGCGTCGGGCTTCACGTCGAAGCCGGCCTGCCGCATGAGCAGAACCCCCTTCGCCTTGAGGGCGAGCTCGACGTGGAGGCGCACGATGCAGAGCATGTCCGCGACCGCCTCTCCGGGAAAATGCGATTTGAGGGAAACGAGATAATGGCCGAGGCGTGTTTCCGCGATCGTTCCCGTCGTGATCATCTCGAGGAGCTGCTGGTCGCTGTCGAAGCCGATGCCGAGCCAGGTCCGCAGCCCCAGCTCGCTTTTCCGGAACACGACGAGCATGCAGAGCGGGAGCGCGACGACGATCGCGAGCGCCGAGAGAACGGGAGAGAGGAAGAAATGGTTGTAGGCCGAATGGATGAGCGTCGCGATGACGAAGCCGGGAAGGATCGCGGCGATCCCCCGGGCGGCCTTCCGATCGAGGAGGCTCACCGCGATGATCCCCGCGAGAGCCGTCGTGCCGCCGTGCATGACGGCGGTGCCGA
>JAGUZZ010000158.1:0-5178 GCA_020060525.1 bacterium
CCGGAGAACGTTCGCTCGGCCGCCGCGGCCGAGCGAACGTTCTCCGGCGAGCTCGCGCCTCCCGGCTCGGCGGCGACCGCGACGTGGATGACGTGGAGGATCGGGAGCGTCCCCGCCGTCGTCGCGACCGCTTTCCCGATCGAAACGGGCGAGCGGGCGATCGCCTCTTTCTCGATCTCGTCGCCGCCCGCCGCCTTGATCGCCGCCGCGACCCCCTCCGCCATGACGCCGCGCGGGTCGGCCGGATTCACGATCGCGTCGGCGAAGAGCGCCGTGACGTCGCCGAGGCGCGCCTTGACGCCGATCTCGCCGATATCCGTCGTGAACTTGTTCTCGTCCATGGCGATCTCGGCGAGAACGACCTCGGGACGGTTGCGGTAGCGCTTGAGGACCTTCTCGCTCTGGCCGGAAAGCCAATGCAGGGCTTTGAAGAGATCCTCCGCCGCGAGCTTTCCCGCGCGGTAGGCGGCGAGCTTCTGCTCGAGCGGCTCCACGAGCGCGAGCACCTGCCGGCGCTTGAGCGTTTCGATGAACTTCGCGCGGCGCTCCTCGCGCGACTCGTCGGCGTTTTTCGTCATGTCGGCTCCTCCGTGCTCGATCGTTCGTCGGCATTGTAGTAGCGCAATCTCCGGGCGATGGCAAGCGCGCTTTTCGATCGCGACGGCGCCGGCCGGGAGGGTTCCGCGCCGTTTCCGCCGTCCGCGCAAAGCTCTTTCAATGCCGCGGCGTTTCGATGTAGAATGCGTATCTCCGCGCCGCGGCCCCATCGATCGTCGAAAGGCGAAGGGGAGCGGTCGGACGCTCTGGGTCTCGAAACGGAAAAATTCACGGAAAGGAGCCGTATGAAACGGAGCATGAAACGCGGACGCCCGGCGCGGAGGGTCGTGCCGCGCGTCGCCGCGCTCGTCGCCGTCGCCGCGCTCGCTCTCTTCGCGCGCGGGGCCGCCTCGGCGGAACGCAAGCCGTTCACGCCGGAGACGATCGCCATGCTCAAGGCCGTCGGCGAGCCGCGGCTTTCCCCGGACGGGACATGGATCGCCTACGCCGTCACGGAGACCGATTTCGAAGCAAACAGCCGAAACTCCGATATCTGGCTCATGCCGTCGGGAGGCGGCGCTCCGCGGCGCCTGACGACGAGCGAGAAAGCTGATAACAACCCCGTTTGGTCGCCCGACGGCTCCTCGATCGCCTTTCTCTCGGGAAGAAGCGGTTCGATGCAGATCCACGTCCTGCCGCTTTCGGGCGGCGAGGCGCGCAGGGTGACCGATTTCCCGGGCGGCGTCTCCGACATGCTCTGGACGCGCGACGGGGCCGGATTCGTGTTCGCCGCCGAGACGTATCTCGACTGCCCGGACCTCGACTGCGTCAAGAAGCGCGACGAGGAAAAGGAAAAGAGCAAGGTATCGGCGCTCGTGCACGAGGCGCTCATGTACCGCCACTGGGACACCTACGAGGACGGCAAGGTGCAGCACCTGTTCCATATTCCGACGGAGGGAGGCGTTCCGCGAGACCTCACCCCCGGACTCGAATTCGACGCCCTCACCTACTGGCTCGCCTCGGCGGGGCGGGATTTCGATCTGAGCCCCGACGGCAAGACGATCTACTTCTCCGGCAAGCAGGACCGCGATCAGGCCGTCTCCTACAACGAGGAGATCTGGATGGCGCCGCTCGCGGGGGGCGAGGTGAAGCGGATCACGACGAACCCCGCCGCCGACTCTCATCCGCGCGTTTCGCCGGACGGCCGCCGGCTCGCGTGGCGGGCGACGCGGAGGCCGGGCTACGAATCGGACCGCTACGAGCTCGTCGTGATGGATCTGCCCGCGGGCGAACCGCGGAGCATCACCTCCGACTACGATCGCAGCGTCGGCGCCTTCTTCTGGTCGCGCGACGGGAAGAGCATCTACTTCGAGGTCGAGGACCGCGGCGACGTGAACCTCCGCGTCGTGCCGTCGAGGGGCGGCGAGGTCAAAACCGTAATCGGGGCGCCCGCCGCGGGGACCGGCTATCATCGGGACGTCGCGGCGGGGCCGAAGGACGAGTTTTTCGTGTACCGCCACCGGCCGATGGCGCACGCGTTCGAGATATTCCGCTGCGACCGCGACGGCCGGAACGTCCGTCAGCTCACGTTTGCGAACAAGGATGTCTACGACGCCTGCTTCGTGCCGCAGTCGGCCGAGGAGCTCTGGTGGAAGGGGCCCGACGGCGCCGACGTTCAGGGCTGGCTCATCAAGCCGATGGACTTCGATCCCGCGAAGCGCTACCCGATGATGGTGCGCGTGCACGGCGGGCCGCAGCAGATGTGGGTGAACGGTTTCCGCAACGAGTTCGCGATCTTTCCCGGCGCGGGGTACGCGGTTTTCTTCTGCAATCCGCGCGGCTCGGGCGGCTACGGGCAGAAATTCTGCGACGAGATTCAGGGGGATTGGGGAGGGAAGGTCGTCGACGACCTCAAGGCGGGCGTGCGCGCCGTGCTCGCGAAGCACCCGTGGATCGACGGGGCGAGGGTCGGCGCGTGGGGCGACTCCTACGGCGGGTTCTTCTGCAACTGGCTCGAGGGACACAACGACGACAAGATGTTCGCCGCGCTCGTTTCGCACGCGGGCGAGGCCGACCAGTGGAGCGCGTACGGTTCGACCGAGGAGCTGTGGTTCCCCGAATGGGACCTCACCGGAACGCCGTGGGAGAAGCCGGAGCTCTACGACGAGCTCTCGCCGGTTCGCTACGCGGCGAAATTCGCGACGCCGATGCTCATCACGCACGGAGAGCTCGACTTCCGCGTGCCGATCACGGGGGGCGAGCAGATGTTCACCGCGCTCCAGCGCCTCGGCGTTCCCTCGAAGATGATCCGGTTCCCGGACGAGAATCACTGGATACAAAAGCCGCAGAACGCGCGGTTCTGGTACGCGTCGGTTCTGGAGTGGTTCGACGAGTGGCTGAAAAAGTGAGAATACTCGGCATCTCCGCCTTCTACCACGACAGCGCCGCGGCGCTCGTTGCGGACGGGGATATCGTCGCCGCCGCGCAGGAGGAACGCTTCACGCGGAAGAAGCACGACTTCGACTTCCCGCGGCACGCCGCGCGGTACTGTCTCGCGGAGGCCGGCGTCGCCGCCGGCGACCTCGACGCCGTCGTCTTTTACGATAAGCCGATCCTCAAGTTCGAGCGCATCCTCGAGACGTACATCGCGTACGCGCCGAGGGGCATCCGCTCGTTTTTCACTTCGATGCCGCTGTGGCTTCGCGAAAAGCTCTTCGTGCCCTCGATCATCCGGAAGGAGCTCGGATACGAGGGGGAGATCCTCTTCGCCGAGCATCACGAGTCGCACGCGGCGTCCGCTTTCTACCCGTCCCCCTTCCGCGAGGCGGCGATCGTGACCCTCGACGGCGTCGGCGAGTGGACGACGACGAGCTGGGGACTCGGGCGCGACAACCGGATCGAGCTGCGGGAGGAGATACGGTTTCCCCATTCGCTCGGTCTCCTCTACTCGGCGTTCACGTACTTCACCGGCTTCAAGGTCAACTCGGGCGAGTACAAGCTCATGGGGCTCGCGCCGTACGGGGAGCCGCGCTACGTCGATCTCATCTTGCGCGAGCTCGTCGACCTCAAGGACGACGGGTCCTTTCGCCTCAACATGAAATACTTCGATTACGGCGCGGGTCTCAGGATGACCAACAAGCGCTTCGCCGATCTCTTCGGCGGGCCGCCGCGCGCGGGCGAGGCGGAGATCACGCAGCGCGAGATGGACATGGCGCGTTCGATTCAGCAGGTCACCGAGGAGATCATGCTTCGCATCGCCCGGCACGTGCACCGGGAGACGGGCATGAAGCGGTTGTGCCTCGCGGGAGGGGTGGCGCTGAACTGCGTCGGCAACGGCCGCATCCTGCGGGAGGGGCCCTTCGAGGATCTCTGGATCCAGCCGGCCGCCGGCGACGCCGGGGGGGCGCTCGGGGCGGCGCTTCTCGTCTGGCACGAGCGGTACGACAAACCCCGCGTTCCCCGCGGGGGGCGCGACTCGCAGCGCGCCTCGTACCTCGGCCCGGCGTTTCCGGACGAGGTGATCGAGAGCTATCTCAAGGAGAACGGATTCGCGTACGAGAGGCTCGGCGGCGGGGAGATCGGCGAGCGGGTCGCCGTGCTCTGCGAATCCGGCGCGGTCGTCGGGTGGTTTCAGGGGCGGATGGAGTTCGGCCCCCGCGCTCTCGGGAGCCGGAGCATCGTCGGCGACGCGCGCTCGCCCGCGATGCAGAAGATCATGAACCTCAAGATCAAGTACCGCGAGTCGTTCAGGCCGTTCGCGCCGACGGTGCTCGAGGATCGCGTTTCGGAGTATTTCGATCTCGACCGCGAGAGCCCCTACATGCTGCTCACCGCGCGCGTGCGGCGCGACAAATGCGTCGATTGCGGCCCGGAGACCGAGCGCGCGCAAGGCCTCGGGAAGCTCGACGTCGTGCGTTCGGAGATCCCCGCCGTGACCCACGTCGATTACTCCGCGCGCGTCCAAACGGTGCGCCGCGAGGACAATCCGGGCTACTACGACATGATCGAGGCGTTCCGGCGGCGCACCGGGTGCGCCGTCGTCATCAACACCTCGTTCAACGTGCGCGGGGAGCCGATCGTCTGCACGCCGCACGACGCGTACCGCTGTTTCATGCGGACGGAGATGGATTACCTCGTGATGGGACCCTTCCTGCTGGACAAGGCGCTGCAGCCGAAGCTCGAGGAGACGGCCGACTGGAGGGCGGAGTTCGCGCTCGATTGATCATGAAGAAAGAGGAAACGAAAAAGATCAGGGAGTTCGCGTTCGCCGTTTCGACGGTGCTCGCGATCCTGAGCCGCGTCCGTCTCTGGCGGGGGCACGATCCGCACTTCGGGATCCTCCTCGGCGCCGCGGGGGCGCTCGCGCTCGCCGCGATATTCGTTCCCCGCGTCCTCCGTCCCGTATACCGGGGCTGGATGGTCGTCGCCCGGGGGCTCCTCTGGTTCAACACGCGGCTGCTCCTCTCGATCATCTTCTTCCTCGTCGTCACGCCGATCGCCCTCGCCTTCCGCGTCGCCCGGCGCGATCCGCTCGAAAGGGCCCTCGACGAGGGCGCGGCGAGCTACTGGAAGAAGCGCCCGCAGCCGCCCCCCGCGCGCATCCGCCTCCGGCGGCAATTCTGACGGAGGGGGTGCGGCTCC